>CALZKI010000120.1 GCA_945787995.1 uncultured Lachnospiraceae bacterium
TCTGTAACATTGACTGGACCTGAGATGGGGTGTAATTCTCATACAGCACCGTTAACAGTGCCGCCAGTTCAAACGGATTATGGGATATCTCTGAAAGTGAATAGTTATATTCGTCATATCCCGGATAATCTGTTTCAATACTGTCTACCTTATTCTGTAGTTCTGTCTCCAGTGCCACATAATCAGCCTCCACCTGCCTGATATCATCGTCCTCGGCTGTAAAAGAAGTCACAACTGTAGTTCCATTCACTCCGCCTCCCATTACAGAACATGATGTGAGTAAACTTGATACCAGAAGCACAACAATCAGAATCAAAAGTGCAATAAGAAGAATTCCCGGATGTTCCTGAAAAAACTCCGTCACCCATTCGGCAAGCCTTCCCATCAGGTCCTCTGCCTTATCCGTAAATCTCTTGGTAATGCTTCCGACTCCGTTTGCAGCTTCCTTTGCCTTTTTCTTGGCTGCCGCCTCAGCAAATTCCTTCTGCATCATCTTTTTTCTGTTTGCCTTAAACGTGGCAGACATTGTACTCTCGCCTGCTTCCCCGGCTTCCTTTGCTCCTTTTGCTCCCTGAACTGCCTCCAGATGTTCATTTCGTTTATGAATCTTTCTGGCATATTTTCTTGACTGCCCATGCTCCCTCATTTTACCTGCACCGTTTTCTGCTACTGCAAGTCCGGCATTCAGGCTGTCCGTACCACTGTTGTTATCCTCATTTCTGATTGCTGTCTTTCTGACAGATGCCGCAATTGCCTGGTCCTTATATATCTTCCTTCTCCCCTGCTTTTTCATCTTACGGAGCTTCTTTGCCTCATCCACAGTCAGACTGTTATCTTTTTTGCCATATCGAAGCTTCTCCCTGTAACTCTTATTTGCAGAGGTTTCATTCTTTAGCTTCGAACCATGCTTTTTTTCTGCTGTCCTGCCTTCGTCCTTCTTTTCCCTGCTTTTGGTGGACTTCTTAACAGGATTTCTTGTATATTTTTCTTCATTCATGTGCTATCCTTTCCGAAAGAACAGAGGCTTACGCCTGCTGTTCCTTCTTAGCTTCTGTAACCTCTGATAATCTGGTTGTCATGATACGGTAAAGTTCCGTATTCGCAGGGAATCTGTCCACAAACGGCAGAATAACATTTCCATAGAACAAAAGCCCTTCGCCTTCTCCCGAATGTGTTACATACGAAAGCTGGTGAGGGCTGATGTTTAACTGCTTTGCAAGAATCTGTCTGTCACCCACTGCCTGATTGAGCATGTAAATGAAATCAGAGTTCTCAAAGATATTCTCTACTTCCTTGGATGCCAGCAAATCCTTAACGTTCTGGGTGATACCTGTTGGAATTCCTCCCCATTTTCTGAAACGCTTCCAGATTTCCACGGTATAGGCTGCCGTCTGGTCTTCTCGGAGCAAAAGGTGCATCTCATCCATGTAATATCTGGTAGATTTTCCCTGGCTTCGGTTTTCGGTTACCCTTCCCCATACCTGATCCTGTACCACAAGCATGCCAATCTTCTTAAGCTGCTTACCTAAATCCTTGATGTCATAGCATACAAGACGGTTTGTAAGCTCCACATTGGTTCTGTGGTTAAAGACATTTAAGGAACCGGATACATAGATTTCAAGGGCTGTTGCCACATGCTTTGCTTCCGGCTCATCCTGGTTTAAGAGCGCCTGATACAGATCACCAAGAATTGGCATATTCTCCGGTCCCGGGTTTTCAAAATACTTCTGGTAAATCTGACGGATGCATCTGTCAATGACCGTTTTTTCAACCGGTCTAAGTCCGTCCTTGTTGCCTACAATCAGCTCACACAAGGACAGAATAAAATCTGCCTTCAGTGCAATGGGGTTGTCATCATCCGAGTAGTTCATGTTTATATCCATGGGATTGATATACTGGTCAGAAGTCGGGCTGATCTTAATAACCTGTCCTCCAAATCTTGCCACCAGAGGAGAATACTCTGACTCAGGATCGGAAATGATGATGTCATCATCCGTTACAAGGAAAGCATTTGCGATTTCCCTCTTTGCACTGAAAGACTTTCCAGATCCCGGAGTACCAAGAATCAGTGCATTTGGGTTCTTAAGCTTCTTTCTGTCTACCATGATCATATTGTTGGAAAGAGCGTTCAGACCATAATAAAGTGCCTCATCTCCATTCTGGAAAAGCTCCTGTGTAGTGAATGGTACAAAAATAGCTGTACTGGATGTGGTCATTCCTCTTTGAATCTCAATCAGGTTATTTGCAAGGGGAAGTGTGCTCATAAGTCCCTGTTCCTGCTGATAATCCAGCCTTACCAGATTGCAGTTATGTTTTTGGGCGATGGAAGCAGCCTGGAACACATTGTTTTCAAGCTCCTGCTTGGTCTTACCTGTATTCATTACCAGAAATGTAAGAAGAAACATTCTCTCATTCTGGGACTGCAATTCCTTTAAGAGTGCCTTTGCATCCTTGCCATAGGTTGCAAGATCAGAAGGAATGATATCCATATCATATCCGGCCCTGACTGCCTTTTTCTGTTCCTCAATCTTGCTTCGGTCCAGCTCCGTAATGGTATGCTTGATTGTTTTAATTGCCTCATTCTGATCCACCGACTGAATATGCATTGTAACAATCTGGCTTGATTCCATGGAAAGGAAATCTGCAAGCAGTCTGTCACTGATATCTGATGCATCAATGGATAAGAAACTCATGCAACCATATAAATCTCCAATCTGAAAATATCTTCCGGTAGGGAATGCAAAGCTGCTCGGTGCAATGAAATCCTTAACGGATAATCCTGAACCAACAAGATATTTCCAATCAAAATGAAACTTCGCATCATCTCCCATATGAAGCTGTCGATGCATAAGCTCCAGTCTCTCGTACCCGTTCAATGTTGTCGCTCTCACTCCAAGCCTTTTGAAGTTGTTGAGAATATCTGTTTCAATATGAGTCAGTCTCGGTTTTGCCGTCTTCATGGACTCTGCCTTAATACCGAATGTAAGATATTTGGTTTTGGTAAGACCGTTATTTCCAGCCTCCATCTGATGAAGGAGCACTTCCGAATATTCATCCCTGACATCATCAAATCCATCATTCTTATGAGAAATTGCGATGCTCTTCTCAAAATCAGAGACATCCGTTGCCATATTGTTGAATGACAGCTGAAACTTTACGGAACTGTCAAAGAAGTTCAGGAAAGAACACCATTCCTCAAAAATCTCCGTCTTGTCCTCCTGCTGTGCCAGCTGATAATTGATATCCTGAAACTGAATTGTCTTTGTATAATAATCAAGTCCTACCCTGCAAATGCCATCAGGAAACATTCTGTCAAAGGGAATTGTCTGCTGCGCCGTCTTCGGTGTTCCATCATTTCTCTGTGCGTTTTTTACGATTTCCCTTACTGCCTTCTGTTCTTCCTTGTTTAACCCTTCTGGCATTCTGAACTTCCTGCTTTCCTGTGCTTTCTTTTTGCGAAAGTCTAACAATGTTTTCTACCTCCTTTTCTGCCTTTGCCTGACGCAAAAGCGCTGCGTAATAGTTGTCCGTCATATATGGACGGATCTTTGGCCTTTTGAATACTGCCTGTACCATGTGGTTCAATACAACCTCAAGCGGCTGACCGTTCTTCTCATACATAGCCAGAAAAAAGAATGGCATCATAATTACCATCATTCCCATGACTGCTGTATTAACCTTTACTACTGTTTTGAGCAAAAAGAATGACGGTACTCCAATGAGTGCCGCCAGTCCAAAACAGATCAGCTGTCTTTTGGTCAGATTGAACATCACCTTGCTTTTTACTTTTGTCAGGTCCCTCGGGACACTGATATAAGATGCTGCCATAATCTTCCTCCTTAATGTGCATGGAATATACTGTGTGCTACTGCTCCGGTCTTAAATAAGGTAAATGCCAACAAAATGGTAAATCCCATTACCTTCCATAAAGAACCGATAATGTCTGAGCTGAAAGCTACTGACTGAATCAGGACTGCATAGATTCCCACACATACCATGATTAGAAATCCCTGGAATCCAAGTGCAAACAGACTTCTCAAATAATTCTGTCCCATCATGCTCTGCTCCCTGTTTCCAAAAGTAGCAAATGGAATAGGTGCCAGGCTGACCATAAGATAAATCTCAATCATACGTCCGTTGATAATAACGAAGATGATGGCCGCCAGTACATACATGAGAAACTGTACAATAAATGACTGTAAGAATATCGCAAGCAAAGGCCCCAGTTCCATTGCCTCCAGCGTTGTCTGCATGGATGCCAGCGTACTGGCATCTATTGCCGTACTTCCCTGAATCAGTCCTCCGGCCTGCTGTACCACCCGCTGCGATACATCAAATACTGCCATCGTGATATCAAATGTATGTGTAATGAGTTCTACTGCCACAAATGTCTTGAAGATCCATTTCCAGATGAACCATGTTTCAAAACTTGCCAGATTGTTATAGCTGATAATCAGCTGTATCAGTTCGTAACATGCAATAAAGGTTAGCAGAATTCCCGCTACCGGCATGATTACCGTTTCTGATAAGTTTTTCACCATATTGAAGACTGCCGGCAGATAGTTGCTCGGTGTTTTTCCTACTTCTGTTGCAATCTGTCCCACCTGGTCATTCACAGAGGAAAACGTATTGGTGAGATTATTCATGATACCTGATACAAGCAATCCTTTCAGCCAGTCTGTAATCTGCTGAATAATGCTGTTCAATTATTTCCTCCTTTCCTCAGGGACAAGGAATCTCCCTGTCCCCTGAAACAACTTTGATTTAGAATAAACCAGAAAGTAAAGGAACAAGTGTGGTACCGATAAGGGCTACACCGCCACCTGCCATAAGCTGCTTCATTCCCTGTGACTTTGCACCGGGATTGTCATTACCATATCCTTCCATAAGGTTGATCGCACCCCAGATACCAAGACCTGCTCCAAGTGCTACTACTAATGTCTGTAATGTTCCTACTGCGCTCTGAAAAAATGCCATAATTCAAATTCCTCCATATTTTTCTTGATTTTCGGCTTCCCATCTTTTTGCCGAATTTGGTTAAAATGCTTCTTTCGGACATTCAAGTGGACCGGAAGGTTCTCTGTATCCGGTCCTGTGTCCATTTCCATATTCAGTTGTCTTCATCAGCGTGATCCTGTCACGCGGCCTCTTAGAAAAGACCGGAAAGCAAAGGAACAAGTGTGGTACCGATAAGGGCTACACCGCCACCTGCCATAAGCTGCTTCATTCCCTGTGACTTTGCACCAGGGTTATCATTACCGTATCCTTCCATAAGATTGATTGCACCCCAGATACCAAGACCTGCTCCAAGTGCTACTACCAATGTCTGTAATGTTCCTACTGCGCTCTGAAAAAATGCCATGTTTCAATTCCTCCATTAAAAATATTTGTGTGATATATTTTTCCTTCTGCCCCGACCAAAGAGGCTGTTTACAGTTACATGCCGGTCTCCCTGCAGTGATTCCGGCTATGCGCGCATATTTATTCCCTTGTGAGGAAATATAAAAAGCTCCTGCCTCCCGGCCTTTATCGCCGGATGGAAAGAGCTCTTTACTCAGTTACGTCGATGACCTGATATTCGTCATCTGCTTTCAGTATTAAGTTGTGGTTCAAGAATTTCACTACATCGAAGTAGTTCTTCTTGTCATAATCTGCTGTCAGCTTATAATTCGGATGCTGTGTCAGATCATACTTATCGGATAGAAAAGGTCTTACACCACGGACCTGCACGATACATTTCGAGCCATCCATGACTGCCAGTTCATCCATTGTCATCAAATCCTTACCAAGCTTCTGGTAATTCGTGCTGTAGCTTTCCTGGGAGCCTTTTGACTGTCCCGTATTGTACATATCAATGGTTTCTTTTCCCAGGATTGCATTTAGATCCTTCAAAGTGGTTTGTTCCGTACCACCAAGGAAAATCTGCGAATCCATATTGCCGATTATCGTATCAGCATTATCCTTGTAAATTGCTTTCAGCTGCGACTTTGCCTGCAATACCAGACATGCCGATATTTCACGGCTTCGGATGGTCGCAACCAGCTTCTCCAGATTCGGGATCTGCCCGATGTTTGCCGCCTCATCGATCAGGCATCTTACATGTACCGGAAGTCTTCCCCCATACACATCATCTGCTTTCTCACAAAGGAGAT
>CALZKI010000121.1 GCA_945787995.1 uncultured Lachnospiraceae bacterium
CTTCAGAAGTAGATTTTGTTTTCTCGGCTGTTGATATGACGAAAGAGGAAATCAAGAAAATCGAAGAAGATTATGCGAGAACAGAAACACCTGTTGTGTCCAACAACAGTGCACACAGATGGACTCCCGACGTTCCTATGGTAGTGCCGGAAATCAATCCGGAGCATTTTGATGTGATTGAATTCCAGAAAAAGAGACTGGGCACAACAAGAGGCTTTGTGGCTGTAAAACCCAACTGCTCCATCCAGAGCTACGCACCTGTGCTTACTGCATGGAAGGAATTTGAACCATACGAAGTTGTAGCTACAACTTATCAGGCTATTTCCGGTGCCGGAAAAACCTTCAAGGACTGGCCGGAAATGGTGGAAAATGTAATTCCTTACATTGGCGGAGAGGAAGAAAAGAGCGAAAAGGAACCTTTGCGTATCTGGGGTAAAATCGAGGACGGCGTGATCAAGCCTGCTGATGGCCCTGTGATTACCTGCCAGTGTATCCGTGTACCTGTATTAAACGGTCATACAGCTGCTGTATTTGTAAAATTCAAAAAGAATCCTACCAAAGAACAGTTGATTGAAAAACTGGTAAACTTCAAGGGACTTCCCCAGGAACTGGAACTTCCCAGTGCACCTAAGCAGTTTATCAGATATATGGAAGAAGATAACAGACCACAGGTGAAACTGGATGTGGATTTTGAAAACGGAATGGGTATCAATGTAGGCCGTCTTCGTGAAGATACCGTTTATGACTGGAAGTTTGTGGGACTTTCACACAATACCGTAAGAGGTGCGGCAGGCGGAGCAGTGCTTTGCGCCGAGTTATTGAAAGCAAAAGGATATATTACAAAGAAATAAGCTTTTTGTGAGGGGATTATCATGGGGGAAACGCGTTATCAGATAGATTTATTGAACGCAATGAATGAAAAACTGATTTCCAATGATCGTATGATGCAGACGATTGTTGGGACTTCAAATAACGCGTTTCTTTATTATGATTTCCATTCGGAAAAGGTGAATGTTTTCGGTAATTGGGAACATTTCTTTCAGGTTCGGATTTCTAATAAAAGAGATTTACCGAAACTGTATGATCTGTTTGAGGAAGAATACTTACATGAATTACGAGAGGTCTTTCAGCTGGAGTGGACCAGTAAGGATAGACGTAATGTATGTGCACGGATGAAGGAAAGCCATCTTTATGTCAATGTGGATGCCACAGTCATTTATGACAGTCTGGGAGAACCCACAGATAAAGTGATTCGTTTTGAGGACGTGACAAAGTACATGATGCAAAATGATGAACTGGAATTCATGGCTTATTTTGATCCCCTTACAGGTCTTCATAACAGAAATCATTTCGTTATGCTTCTTGGAGAACAGATAAGGCAGGCAGAAGCGGAGAATACCTCTGTTTCGGTTATGTTTATTGACATCAATGATTTCCGTAAGATCAATGACAGCCTGGGGATCATTGTGGGGGATATGCTGGTGCAGGCCTTTGGTCAGTTCCTCAATGAGTTTTCTAATGAAGATGTCAGCGTATCTCATTTTAGCGGAGATGTTTTCTGCATTTCCATTTATGATCCCAAAAATCAAAATGACGTACATAAAGTGTATAAAAAAATAGTAGATCGATTGCAGAAACCATTTCTTGCAAACGGCAGTCAGCTGCATATTGAAGTGACGGTTGGTGTGGCGGAATATCCTGTGGCGGCAAATACTCCTTTGGAACTCATCAATTGTGCCGAGATTGTAATGTTTAAGGCTAAGGCCAAAGGTGCCGGAAAGAATGCCATACGGTATTACGACTCCGGAATCATGGAGGATTTTCTGTATCACATAGAAATGGAAAACAAGCTGAAGAATGCTTTGGAAATGAACCAGTTTTCCATCTTTTTTCAACCCCAGTACCATACCATTGGTAAGAAGTTGCGAGGTGTAGAGGCACTGCTTCGCTGGAAGGATGAAAACGGTAATTTCATAGGTCCGGGAGAATTTATTCCCATTGCCGAAAAGAATGGTAATATTATTCCCATCGGTGCCTATGTAATCGATGAAAGCATCCGTATCTTTATGGAGTGGAAAAAGAATTATTCTTTTCCTTTGATACTTTCTATTAACGTATCAGCCATTCAGTACAAGCAGCCGGATTTTGTGGAACAGATTATGCGTTCTATCCGTAAATATCATATGAAACCGGAGGAGCTGGAACTGGAGCTTACAGAATCGGTGTTGATAGACGATTATCAGCTGATAACGGAGAAACTGGCTGTATTGCGTGATTGCGGCATCAAGATATCCCTGGATGATTTCGGAACCGGGTATTCTTCCCTGTCCTATCTGAAGGGATTGCCACTGGATACACTGAAGATTGACAAATCCTTTGTGGACACCATTTCTACAGATGCGAACAGTCAGATCATTCTGGAATCCATTATGTATATGGTGAAAAAGCTGGGCCTGGAAACCATTGCTGAAGGAGTAGAAACGGAAGAACAGTTTTTCTATTTGGATAATATTGAATGTGATAATATCCAGGGCTATTTTCTTGGAAAACCGATGTCGGCCGAGGATATTGAGAGAGAGATTCTACGAAAGATATAAGTGGGGATAAGTTTTGATTGGGAGAGATTCAGAATTAAAAAATCTGAATAGTTACTATGAGCGTAATGGAAGCCAGATACTGGTTCTGTATGGACAGAAGCACATTGGTGTGCATTCCCTGATACGGGAATTCCTTGCTGATAAGCCTTCATTCTATTACCTGGCCAGACCCTGCTCTGAACGGGAACAACAGTACCAGTGGGGACAGCAGCTGGCAGTAAATGATGTGAAAACTCTGAAATTCCCTACGTTTACCGAGCTGTTTTCTGCAATCATTGAACAGGGTAGTGGAAAACTTGTGCTGGTAATTGATGAATTTTCCAATATTGTAAAGGTCAGCGACAGTTTTATGGATGAAATGGTGCGTTTCATCCATAACCAGTGGAATAAGCGCCAGGTTATGGTGATTCTTGCCAGTTCGGCAGTTGGTTGGATTGAAAACAGCATGGTAGAGAAGATTGGAGAATCTGCATACGAGCTGTCCGGCCTTATGAAGATCCGTGAATTGTCGTTCTATGAGATGGTCCGTAGTTTTAAGGGATTTTCCATGGAACAGTGTATCGAGGCGTATTCTGTTTTGGGCGGTTACCCTGAATTGTGGGAACAGTTTGAT
This sequence comes from uncultured Lachnospiraceae bacterium, assembly GCA_945787995.1. Taxonomy (GTDB): domain Bacteria; phylum Bacillota; class Clostridia; order Lachnospirales; family Lachnospiraceae; genus Acetatifactor. Next base: position 3,211 of record CALZKI010000121.1, read on the forward strand.
GACCGTTTGTCCATCAAAGAGAATATCATCCGTAAGATCATCGAACCGGGAAGCTTTCTTCATTCGGAAGCCATTCAACTGGTAGAGGAAAATCTGAGAGAAACCAGTGTGTACAACAGTATACTGGCGGCAATCGCTTCCGGAAAAAACAAATTGAACGATCTCTATGAGCATACGGATTTTTCCAGAGCAAAGATCAGTGTATATCTGAAAAATCTTATGGAACTGGAACTGGTGGAAAAGGTGTTCTCCTATGACACAGCGGGAAAAGCCAATGTACAGAAGGGCATTTATCGTATTTCCAACCATTTTGTTCATTTTTACTTTACTTTTTTATATTGTCATATGAGCGAATGGCAAATGATGTCATCCGCTGATTTCTACAAAACATTTATCGCTCCGAATCTAAAACGATACGTTGGCGTGTATTATAAACAGATTTGTGCACAGAATCTGGAAATGAGAAATTCCTACGGTCAGCTGCCTTTTGTTTATGACAGAAGCGGAGAATGGGTCGGCAAGGTGGGTAATATTGACCTGATTGCGCAGAACGAAGAAGGTAAGACGCTGATCTGTCTGTGTAACTGGGAAAAGCCCATGATGACCTATGATGATTATGAATGGTTATTATTCTGTGTGAAGAAAGCCAAAATTGAAGCAGATTATATTTTCCTGTATTCCGGCAAAAATTTTGATGAAAAGCTTACCTTGGAAGCAAAAGTAAAGCCGAATCTGAAGTTAATACCTGCTTCCCAGTTATAAGGAAAGGTTTTTGTTTTTACTATATGGGAAAAAACTTGTTTATTGCAGAAAAACCCAGTGTTGCCAGGGAATTTGCAAAAGCATTGAAATACGGTTTTGCAAACCGTGATGGATATATGGAATCCCAGGAAGCCATCGTAACCTGGTGCGTAGGTCACCTGGTTACCATGAGCTATCCGGAGGTCTATGACGAGAACTTAAAGAAGTGGTCCTTAACCACACTTCCTTTTATTCCTACAGAGTACAAATATGAAGTAATTGACGGTGTGAAAAAGCAATTTCAAATTGTCAGCGGATTGTTAAACCGGGAGGATGTGACTACTATCTATGTATGTACGGATGCGGGACGGGAAGGAGAATACATTTATCGTCTGGTGGAACAGCAGGCACAGGTTACCGGAAAGGTAAGAAAGAGGGTATGGATTGACTCACAGACAGAAGAGGAGATCCTGCGTGGCATCAGGGAGGCAAAGGATCTGTCCTGCTATGATGCCCTGTCGGATGCTGCCTATCTGCGTGCAAAGGAAGACTATCTGATGGGTATCAATTTTTCAAGGGTGCTTACCTTGAAATACAGTTATCCGGTAAAAACTTTCCTGGGACGGGATAAAGCAGTGATTTCTGTGGGCCGTGTTATGACCTGCGTCCTTGGAATTGTGGTGAATCGTGAAAGAGAAATCAGGGGGTTTGTAAAAACCCCTTTTTATCGTGTACTGCAGAATCTGCAGTTGTCCGGGCATTCTTTCGATGCGGAGTGGAGAAGCGTGGAAGGCAGCAAATACTTCCAGTCTCCCCTTTTGTATAAAGAGAATGGCTTTTTGAAGCGTGAAAGTGCAGAAGAACTGATTGCGTATATGGGACCCGGGAAACCGGTTGTGGATTCTGTAACCCGCAAAAAAGAGACCAAAAATCCGCCTTTGTTGTACAACCTTGCAGAATTGCAAAATGACTGCTCCAAATTCTTTAAGATCAGTCCCGATGAAACCCTTCGGGTGGTACAGGAATTATATGAAAAGAAGCTGACCACCTATCCCAGAACGGATGCCCGTGTGCTGTCCAGTGCGGTAGCAAAAGAAATCCACAAGAATCTGGGTGGTTTAAAGAATATTCCCGCCTTACAGGGACTGGTTGAAGAAATATTCGCATCAGGAAGCTATAAGGGGATAGGAAAAACCAGGTATACCAATGACAAGCAGATCACCGATCACTATGCCATCATTCCCACAGGACAGGGGCTGCAGAACCTGAGTAGTCTGAACCGGGTTTCCGCCAATGTTTATGAAGTAATCTGCCGTAGGTTTTTGAGTATTTTTATGGCACCTGCCGTTTATCAGAAAATTTCTCTGATAACTGAATTGCAGGGGGAAAAGTGCTTTGCCGGTTTTAAGGTATTGGAAGAACCGGGGTATTTGAAATGTCTGGAGTACTCTTTCAAAAAGCGCGGCGGAGAACAGGATACTTCCGGCGCTGTAAAAAACCCGGAGAAGGATGCGGAAGACAAGAATGGGGAGGAAGAAGAAATTCAGGATTCCGGCTTGATAGAGCTGGTGAAACAATTGAAGAAGGGAATGCCTCTGGATATCAACGGCATGTCCATCAAAGAAGGAGAGACCTCACCACCGAAGCGATATAATTCCGGTACGTTGATTCTGACCATGGAGAATGCGGGTCAGTTTATTGAGGATGAAGAACTCCGTGCACAGATTAAGGGAAGCGGTATCGGCACCTCTGCAACACGTGCGGAAATCTTAAAGAAGCTGGTCAACAATGGGTATCTTGCCTTGAATAAGAAAACTCAGATCGTTACCCCAACCTTACTGGGTGAAATGATTTATGAGGTGGTAACCATATCCATTAAGCCATTGCTGGATCCCAGACTTACTGCAAGCTGGGAAAAGGGATTAACCCAGGTGGCCGGTGGCGAGATCACAGAACAGGAATATCTGGATAAACTGAACGACTTTGTGAAACGCCGCACCAATATGGTGAAAACCAATCGGGAAGAGTACGGACTGTCCAACAGATTCCGGTATGTGGCCCAGTTTTATAAGAAGTAATTGTTTATAACAAAAATAAAGGCATAATGAACATAAGAAGGAACATCCTGTAACGGATGTGCGGGTATTATTGAACCGGCAGAAATAA
>CALZKI010000122.1 GCA_945787995.1 uncultured Lachnospiraceae bacterium
CCACAATGATCAAAATAATCTCTACGGTTCCCATGCCTTCTTCTTCCTGTAGAAAATCTCTGAATGTTTTTAATCCTTTCTTTTCCTCTTTCATGTTTGTTGCTCCTTTCTCTTTTATTTACGAACCATTTTTGGCTCTGTTCCGTCTTTCTTCCCCATCTATGGCTCAGAAAACTACTTATTATTTTGAAACTTCCTTTTCCGGAAGTCCCATCACATGCCGAAGGATAAGTATGCAGGAATCATAATCATCACCAGTACAACGCCCAGCATCAGCATCATCGGTCCCAAAACCTTGGTGCCTGCCTCTTCTCCCAAACGCCTGGCCATATTTTTTCTGGTCTCAAACGCATCTCTGGACTCCTGCTGCAGAGACACCAACAGATTGTTGCTTCCTTTCTTCATATTCTGATTCAGCAGCGCGGTCAACCTCACGTACTGCCTTAAACCGCATCGTTTTCCAAAGTTCTCATAAGCATCCGTTTCTGATACTCCTGTTTGCATTTCATGACATGTCATAGTGATTTCTTCATATAGATACTGCTTTCTTATCCCACTATGTTTTTCGTATTCCGTCATCAACTTGAAGAAAATGTTTCGAAGTGTCATGCCCGCATTCATATATAAAGTCAATTTATTGATTAACTCACAATAATCCATGGCCAGCTGCACCTCCCTCTCTTTTCGTTGTTTCTCTATCTCTGTTCCTTTCGTCACATAGATTGCAATAGCTGCAAGACCGGTCAGCATCAGTACCCACACCCAATCCATATAGGGTTCTTCTTCCCAATGGATCTGATCCATTCCTACCACCTGTTTTGGTAGATACAGTGCATGTCTGTCTGAACTTGCTTCCTGTTGGGCAGCCAGAGCCTTTTCAATTTCTATCATTTCCAGTTCTTCCGCAGTGTACACTCTGGGCTTCACAACCACATTCAGGGTAGTATAGAAACGATATTCCAGATAACTTAATCCTGCAGTAAGGGTTACAACCACATCCTCTGACAAGTCATCATTTCTCACTGTCCCATCCGAACCCACTACATCATAATTACTGCTTTCCCAGCTAATTCGAAAGGGCATTCCTTCTATCTCTTTTACCAACTGCAGAGGATAACTGATCAGCTCCGGAGAACTGTTCTGTCCCAGGATCAGAGTAGGCAATAACGCTGTTGCCTGTTTGAAAAAATCGGTTACTTCCTGTTCTGAATAAGCCCTTTCTTTTACAATAAGCTGATATTTTTGCTTTCTGTCTTTTGTAGAAACGATCAAATTGGCTTCTCTGTCTCCCTGTCCGTACTCCGTTCTCTGGATGTATGCATTTTCCCGGATAAGCGGTTGTAAAACAGCTGATATAGAAAGCAAAACACAAAAACATATCCCCAACAGGAAACAGACCAGAACCCAGGTAATTCTCATACACTGAAAACGAATCATCTGCTTTTGTGCAGATTCCCTTGGCATAATCAGTTTGATCTGCCGCATCAACTGTTGCTCTCTTTCTATGAGAAGAGAACTTTTCCGAAACCGGTTTCTTTTGTCCTGAAGCTGAAAGGCTATGGAAAAAAACGGGAAAAGAAAAGAAGAGCCTTCACCGTAAATATCAGAAGCCTTTGCATCATGGCCCCAGACAAAAACAGCAACCGCAAAAAGAACTACCAATAAAATTCCTGTTATCAAAACAACTTGATTTACCATACCCTACACATTTATCTCCATCAGCTTTTGCATCAACAGAACGGCAACCAGATACACCACCAGGCAGACACTCATTACTACAATGCCCACCGGGTTGTGATATAACACATCAAAAAATCCCGCCGAGGTAGTATCCAGATACAGGATGATCAGAAAAGGAACTACACTCATCACATTGGCTTCCATTTTTTTTGCAGATATCATGACCTGAATTTCCTGTTCTACATTGATTTTTTCTTCAATGGAAGCGGCTGTCATTTCTATTACACGGGACAGATTTCCTCCGCTTCTTTTTGCAATGGAGAACACTTCTCCAAATTCCCGTATATCCTGAATGCCGCTGCGCTCTCCCAGGGAAAGCAACAGTTTTTCAATGGTTACATTATTATGAATGCCCCGGATAAGATACAGTAATTCTTCGCAGATCAAACTGCCTTCCCCATAGAGCAGCCTCATATCGGTATAGGCTTCCTTGAAAGCATTTTCTACCGAATAGCCGGCCTTCTGATTGGCGGCAACCGCCAGCACAGCATCCTTAAACTGCCCTCGCAGAGTATGTTTTCTGCGTATCCGATACTTTTCTTTTTGATATTTCATAAACCACACCAACCCCGGGCTCATGCAAACGCTTGCAAACAGAGAATCGTAGAAGCAATGCCCGATCATCAGGAGAAGAACAGTCCCTTCCAGCACTACCAAGCACCATTCCTTCCCTGTAAATTGATAGGTACTATAATCTTTCGCCAATTCTGCGGATTTGTTGGTCCAAACCAGCTGCTTCCAGTTTTTCAAAATGTGTCATTTCTCCTACTTTCTTCCATTTCCCCAATATGCGACCCGTCTCATCTACACCCGTTTCTGAAAAGTGAAACAATGGTCGACATACGATTTCCTCCTGTTCAAAGCCTACTATCTCCACGATTTCCAATACCTTCCTGGAGCGGTCTCGCAATCTTCCCAGGTGCACTATGAAATCAATTCCGGAGGCAATCTGCTGTTTGATCGCTTTCAATGGCAGATCCATTCCCATCAGGATCATATTTTCAATTCTGCTTAACATATCCCGGGAGCTGTTTGCATGACCGGTAGACATGGAGCCGTCATGTCCCGTATTCATAGCCTGCATCATATCAAATGCCTCCCCTCCTCTGACCTCGCCTACAATGATTCGATCCGGACGCATACGAAGTGATGTTTTTATTAAATCCCGCATGGTGATTTCTCTGCATCCCTCCACATTTGCGTTTCTGGTTTCCAAACGAACCAGGTTAGGTAGATTCATGATTTGCAATTCCGCATTATCCTCAATGGTTATGACTCTCTCATCCCTGGGGATAAATGCGGATAATGCATTGAGAAAGGTGGTTTTTCCGGAACCGGTACCTCCACTGATAAACAGGTTATATCCGGCCTCCACCAGCAGTTTTAGCCATTCCGCAAGGTCCTCTGTCAGCGAACCGAAGGCAATCAGTTTCTCCATCGTAATAGGATGTTCCGGAAACCGTCTGATAGTCACCACCGGTCCTTCCAAAGCTACCGGTGCCAGAACTATGTTTACTCGTGAGCCGTTTTCCAGTCTGGCATCTACAATGGGATTGGCTTCATTTACCACTCTGTTACATCCGGACACGATCTGCTGAATCACATCCTCCAGCTTTTCCTTTGATTCAAAAGAAAGCGGATATTGAGATAACTTTCCTGCTTTTTCTACAAAAAGATGATTCGGTCCATTGATCATGATTTCTGTCACTTCCGGGTTATCAACCAAATCCTGCAAAATGTCCAACTTTCGAAGTGCATGAAACAACTCTCTCCGCAACAATTTCTTGTTTTCTAACGAGAGATCCTTGCACCGTTCTTCCTGCAGTAAAAAGTCATCTATCATTTCATAGATTTCCCGGTCACTTAAGTTCCTTGAAAAATCCACCTTTTCCAGCAAACACTTGGCGTATTCATTTTTCTTCTCCATTGTTTCTTTATCCACACATGTCATCCCCAACAAACATTTTTATCCATATAGGTCTTCCCTGATAATCGCTTTTGCATATTGTGATAGCTCCCCATGTGCCAATAACCCTATGTCCTCCGGCAGATTCTGAAATTCAGGCAAGCAAAATCTTGTTGTTTTCTCCATGATTTCCGCAAAAGCATGCTGCTTCATCCACTCCTCGTACTGTTGCATCTTTGCCTTTGCCAAAGCATCTTCTTTCCCGATGGTATATATCTTATCGCAGTACTCCAGCACATCCAAAAGTCCCGGCATACCATCCGTCAGATCCAACAGCAGCACATCATACTCGGTATTTTTTTCCAGCATTTCGAAAAATGCAATCCATCGTTTTCCGGTTCTGTCATAGGTATCAAAATAGGACTGGGATGGTGGCAGATAATCCATGCCATGAATAGATTTGGTAAGTAACGGCAGCTTTTTTACGAATTTTTCAGAATCGCAGTCAAAGTAATAAAGCAGATCAATTATATTACCCTGCATGTTTCGGTTTTGATAACCGGAAATGATAGGAAAGTTTTCAAAATTCATGTACAGTACTTTTTTTGTTTCCGCAAGCAATTGACCCAGAGCCAGAGCGAAGGTACTTTGCAGGCATCTTTTGATCGGAGAATAAAAGCCTACTACTTGCCAGCCCCTTCTTCTCTCTCCTGCCGGGATGTAATCCTCCTGCTCCGTCATATATGTCATGATTTTCTGAACCACTTCTTCGTAAGGCTGATACCTGTCTACACCGGGATATACACTGTCTGATGCGACCCCATCCCACAATAGAAAGACCTTTTCCAAACCGGTGTCCTCAAAAGATTCCACCCCCTCCATTCTCATGGCCCATTCGCTGACAATTAATAAGTAAATCTCTTTTTCCTTCAAAAAGGCATCTACCGCGTCTAATGACGTAAAGGTATATATCACATATGGTTTTCTAATATACTGGCTCAGCTTGTCTGCCATCTCCAACACGTAAACATCTGATATATCACATAGTGCAATGATTTTCTCTTCCGTAACCGCTTCCTCCTCTCAATACAATTCTGCAAGTTTTAGTGCCACTCCAACAAATATGGGCAGTGAAAAATGAATTCTGTGCTTCTGCATATGACTCAGATTTTTAGCCAACCGGATCGTCTGCAGTGTTTCTGTCTCATACAGTAACCATTTCTTTTGCCGGATAACCTCCTGCAGATAAGAGGTAAAATAGAAGAACCTTTCCATCCATATTTCTTCCTTCCACAACTTAACCAGTCCAATTCCTGCCCCCAATACAAAAGCCACCACCAGACAATCCAATATTTTTTCCTGATTCAAAAAACAGGCGCTCATCATCAATAACTTAATGTCTCCCGCACCCAGCGCGCCGATTCGAAATATCGGATAGGATACCAGAAACACAAGCAACATCTGCATGAAGGCATCAGGTATGACTTGCAAAGCACCTGTATTCAAAACCACCAGCAACCATCCTGTTATGCCAATGTAAATTAATTCATTGGGAATCCTGTCTTCACGGCAATCGAACCACACCGCTACGGTGAGTAACAAAATCAGACTCCAGTCATCAACTACCACCTCTCTTTTGTGGAGCAAAAATCTTTGATCACACGAAATAATCCGGTACCAAATGTCTTTCGCTCAATTTTGAAAATTCATTTGAGAAAATTTGGAATGAAACTTCCGAACTGTCAAAAGACAGTAATAAGAATTTGCAGAAATGATTTTTCTGCATCAGGTTGTGAACCTGTAGATTCAGTCATCCGCCGTCATGTTCGCTGCGGATGATTTGGATTATAGACACAGTTTCTGCGTCTGTCTACACCTAATTTCAAAAAAACTGAATTTTGTTATTTTTTCACAAACTGAGAAAAAATCGAATCCCATAAAGTCCCGCAACCCCTGGAATTCCAAGCAATGCGGATGTCAAAAGGCTAATTGGGTTAAGTCCCACCTTTCCTAATATATGGCGTTCATCCATCCACATATTGCAAAGATATATTGTCAATGCTCCTACAGCCATTCTAAGCATACAATTGACTAACCACATTGCCCTGTTCCTGAAAAAAACAAGGAAGAGCACCAGAAAACATACTCCTAAAATAACTGCCATACCCACATATTTCTGCTCCCGAAAAAGTTCCAAAAAAGAATTCATATTATCTGCCTGCTGACTCATCTCTATCTCCAAACCATACAAAACTCATACTTCGTTTCACCATTGTCCTACGTAGTACAATCTATGCACGTCCCCTTCTCTATATTCCACCGGGCACCGCCCCAGGGACGCTTCTTTTGCCACGGCCATCGCCCTTTGCCACGGTCATCGCCCTTTGCCACGCCCATCGCCCTTTGCCACGCCCATCGCCCTTTGCCATGCCTCATTAGCAAACTTACATAATCTTCCACTACAGCT
>CALZKI010000123.1 GCA_945787995.1 uncultured Lachnospiraceae bacterium
GGAATCTCCAAAGCTTTCTCTTCAACGGTACTTCTGATATCCGCCGGTTTGTTGATACCGGAAATAGGACGAAGCGGTGTTGTATGACCTGTTGCAGACGCAGGTGCTGCTGTAGAAGCCATAGGTCTCACAGCGGGAGAAGGAGTAACCGGTCTTGGCTGAACCGGTGTAGTACTCACATAGCTTCTGGTCTGCTGCATAGACGTAGGCGTAATGATTCCGGAAGCCATGCCCGGTGCAATCGGATTTACCGGAGCATTCTTGTCCACAAGACCAGTAGCAATAATGGTAACAGTACATACATCTGTCATATTTTCATCATACATTGCACCGAAGATGATATTGACATCATCACCGGTTAAGCTTCTTACATAATCTGCCGCATCTGATGCATCTGCCAAAGAGATATCACCGGACACATTGATAATCACATGTGTAGCACCGGAAATGGTGGTCTCAAGAAGCGGACTCTCAACAGCCATCTTCACCGCTTCACCGGCTTTATCATCACCCTTGCCGCTACCAATACCGATATGTGCTATACCCTTGTCCTTCATAACGGTCTGCACATCCGCAAAGTCCAAGTTGATGATCGCAGGACGATTGATCAGGTCCGTAATACCCTGAACAGACTGCTGCAACACTTCATCAGCCTTCTTAAGAGCTTCCGGCATAGTAGTACGACGGTCAACAATTTCAAGGAGCTTATCATTTGGAATCACAATCAAGGTATCTACATTCTCTTTGATTCTTTCAATACCATTGAGGGCATTCTCCATTCTTGTTCTGGCTTCAAATCTGAAAGGTTTGGTAACAACACCTACAGTAAGAATGCCCATATCCTTTGCAATCTTAGCAACGACAGGAGCAGCACCCGTACCGGTTCCGCCACCCATTCCGCATGTAACAAACACCATATCTGCGCCTTTTACAGCAGCAGCAATCTCCTCAGAGCTCTCCTCTGCGGCTTTTTCCCCGATTTCAGGTTTAGCACCTGCACCCAGTCCTTTTGTAAGCTTCTCACCGATCTGAAGCAGATTAGGAGCCTTACAAAGTTGAAGAGCCTGTTTATCAGTATTAATACCAACGAATTCAACGCCGGTAATATTCTCATCAATCATTCTATTTACAGCATTATTGCCTGCTCCACCAACACCAACAACGATAATCTTAGCAGAAGACTCGGCATCACTTGTCTTAATTTCAAGCACTGTGATTTCCTCCTTCTATCACACATAAACATTCACTTTTTAATCATATAATCATTTTCTCGAATAATCAAGCCTGTTTTCGCAAAAACAAAAGGAAAAATGACAATTATTTTTGTTGGAAAGTAATGGTATCTCCTTTCTTATAATCGGATAAATCCAGGAGTCCCTTCTTTCCTTCCAGTTTCGGCAAAATGTCCGGCAATACCATCAGTTTCTCTTCCAGATAAATATCATTGCCGAAATCCACTCTGGCTTCACCGAAATATAACGAGAGATTCATATCTTCATCAAAATAGATCTTGTCCGTTTCCAGGTCATATTTCACCAGCATCTGGCTGATCGAGAGGATTTCCTGGAAAACCTGTTCATTTTCAACGGGCAGCTTCTCGTAAAGAATCACATGGTCAAAGTGAAGTCCCAATACTTGGGGAATGCCTTCTGTCTTTATGGTAGAACACTCCACCACGTAACCGTCTTTGTCGAAATACATGTAATTTCCCAAATACTCCACATATCCTGCCAATGTTTTTTCATATACTGTGATACGGATTGTATCATTGGATTCGATGGACACGCTCATGGTTTCGATAAAAGGAACATCTTTGATTTCCTTATTACGATATTTCGCAAACAGATACAGCGTATTTTTACCGAATCTTCCTTCCGTGACCATGGCCGTGATTTCATCATTTGTATAGTGGATGTTTCCATCCACATAAACGGTGGTCACCGTACACCTTGATATGATCCACCAAAGGCCTATGAATACAACAAGTAATAAAGTTGCCAGGGTAACCCGTCTGATCAGGCGAATGCGCTGGAATTTGGTAAGCTTCGCATCTTTCCCTGTCTTTACTGCTCTCCCGGCCTTTGGCATATTCTGTTTTCTGTTTTTTTGCACACTCTTTTGCTTCGCCACGCCGGTAAATCCCCTTATAGTATGTTATCTCTCATAATAGATATCTGCACCGATACGCTTCAGATCTCCTACAAGATTCTCATAACCCCGTTCAATGTATTCTATCCCCGAAATGACGGTCTGCCCCTGTGCCGCCAGACCGGCCATTACCAGCGCCGCACCGCCCCGCAGTTCAGCTGCCCGAACCGCCGTTCCATGCAACGCTTCCACACCTTCATAACGCACTCTGTTTCCGTCGGTATGAACAACCGCCCCCATTTTCTGCAGTTCCGGGACAATGCGGAAACGATTCTCAAAAATACGTTCCTCTATCTCTCCTGCCCCCTTCGACAGACATAAGGGAATCAACAGCAGGCTCTGCACATCTGTGGGTAATTCAGGATAATATCCCGTCTGCAGAAAAGGAATTCCCACCGGCTTTCCCTTCATCTGCAAATGCATGGAATGAGGTCTTACCCCCACTTCAGCACCCATTCGTTCCAACACCCGCAACAGACTATCCATTTCCCAGGCATTCACGCCAGACAGCCATAGGCTTCCACCGGTTGCCATAACTGAGCAAAGATAGGTGGCTGCAACGATTCGATCTGCAGGAACATGGAACACAAAGCCATGCAGCTTTTCCACTCCTTGCACGGTAATCTGACTACTGCCTTCCCCCGCAATCCTCGCACCGGCTTTACGCAGGCACTGACACAACGTCACTATTTCCGGTTCTCTTGCTGCGCCTCGAATGATGGTTGTTCCTTCCGCCAAAACTGCGGCGAGAAGTACATTTTCCGTAACGCCTACACTCGGCAAACGCAAATGATGAATGCATCCCTGCAGGCGATCTGCAGACAAAATCGTGTATGTATCATGTTCCTCCACATGAGCACCCATATCACGAAAGCACTGAAGATGCATATCAATGGGACGCTCCCCTATCAGGCATCCGCCCGGTTTATCCAGTCTGGAATAACCATAGGCCGACAGACAGGCTCCGGAAAACAAAATGGAAGACCTCATCTTCGACGCCAATGTGGGAGTCAGATTCTCCGGATTTAATATCGCATTTTCAATATGGACACTGCCATCCATCCTTGTAACCCTGCCGCCAAGCTGGCTCAAAATCTGCAAGGAAACCTGCACATCTTTAATAGCAGGAACATGTCGCAGATAACAGGGTTCTCTTGTCAGGATCGTTGCTGCCAGTATGGGCAAAACTGCATTTTTGGAGCCTTGCACAAAAAGCTGACCGTTCAGTCGTCTGCCACCATTAACCACAATTGTCCCCATTACCATTCTCCCATTCACACAGTCCGCACGCAACCAACCGGTCGCTATATCCTACTATATGAATCAGGAGATAAAAAAGTGCTTATCTACTTTACGTATCCTGCACTTTGAGACTACGTCCCACACTGATGGCCATACCTATCTCGGCCAGGGTAAAAATAACCGCAGTACCGCCATAACTGATGAACGGCAGGGAAATACCTGTATTCGGTATAAAATTCGTTACTACCGCCACATTCAAAAGAACCTGAATGGCAATATGTCCCATGACACCGGTTACCAGCAGAGCCCCAAATAAATCCCTGGTGTTTACGATAATATACAGCAATCTCCAGATCAGGATCATAAACAGAAGCAATACCGTTAATCCACCGATCAATCCCAGTTCTTCACAGATAATAGAGAAAATCATATCATTCTGTGCCTCCGGCAGGAACCCAAGCTTCTGCATGCTCTGCCCAAGTCCTTTTCCCAGAAGGCCACCGGAGCCGATTGCATACAAAGCCTGTAAGGTCTGGAATCCCTTCCCGTCCGCATAAGCTTCCGGATCCAGCCAGGCCAGAATACGTCCGCCACGGAAACCGAAGGTTTCACTGCCGGCTGATTTCACAATGACAAGCACCACCAACGTTCCCAAAATGGCAACAAGAATAATACCAAGTACAAATGGTTTGTAATCAGGTGTTGCCACAAACAGCATCAGCATGGCAATACCCATAACAATAATGGCGGAACTTAAGTTATTCGTAATCTTCCATATCATGCCGGCTACAACTCCCGCAGAACCGAGAATGATGAGTACACCCTTTCGTGTCCGCACCGCATTCCCCATTCTGCAGATCAGGCTTGCCAGAAAAACAATAATGGCAATCTTTGCAATTTCCGCAGGTTGCACAGAAAGGCTACCGATACGGAACCATCTTTTTGCACCCTTTACCTTATATCCAAAGGGAATAATCAGCACGATCAACACCACAGAAACAATATAAGCCAAGACAGCAAATTTCTCATAAAAGCGATAGGGAATCCTGGAAATCACCACCATTCCCACCAAGCCCAAAGCAGTGGAAGCCAACTGTCTGGTAAAGAAATAAGTAGATTTGCCATAGTCCAGACTGGCCTGATAGGAACTGGTCGAGAAAATCATGATCAGCCCAAAGGCAAGCAAAAAGAGAACCACAAATATCAGGGTATAATCGCTGTATATTGACTTTTTTGCCTCAGCTCGTCTTTGTGTAAATCGATTTGCCACAGTATCACTCCTCTATATTGTGTACCATTTCTTTAAACATTTTTCCCCGCACCTCATAGTTGGGGAACATGCCCCAGCTTGCACAGGCAGGAGAAAGCAAAACTGCATCTCCGGGTTTTGCATTTGCAACGCAGGTGGCAAAGGCAGCTTCAAAAGTGTCTTCCAGAATAATATTCCGGATACCGTGTGCCACAGCACAGTCTCTGATCTTCTCTCTTGTCTGACCGATCAGCACCAGGCACTTTACTTTATCGCCAAAGGCTTCTATCCACTCATCATACTCACTGTTCTTGTCGTATCCGCCACCGATCAGGACAGTTGGTTTGGACATGGCTCTGATTCCCTGAATGGCCGCATCCGGATTGGTTCCCTTGGAATCATTGTAATAATCAACGCCTCTTTTTGTGGCAACAAACTCAATGCGGTGCTCTACTGCCTTAAAAACCCGGATCACATCCAGAATAGTCTGTTTCGGAACGCCCATTCCTGTTGCAATAGCGATGGCAGCCATGACGTTCTCAATATTACAGACACCTACCAGATTCATATCATGAATGTTCATGTAATATTCCGGTTCGCCGTTTCTGTCCCAGTAGATATCTTCCCCTTCCAGATACAGACCGTTTTCCGGTTTGGATGAGGAAGAAAAGTAAATAACCTTTGCCGGACAATGTTCACCGAAGTCTCTGGTATAAGCATTGTCATAATTCAGCACACACCAGTCTTCCTTGGACTGGTTCAATGCAATCTTCTCTTTGGCTCCGGCATAATTTTCCATGGTGTAATGACGGTTCAGATGATCCGGCGTAATGTTCAGAATGGCGGAAACTTTTGGTTTGAAGGTGCGTGCCGTTTCCAGCTGAAAGCTACTGATTTCAGCCACTGTTTTGGAAGTTTTGGTGGTCTCACACACCTGGGTAGTATAGGGATTGCCGATATTGCCTACCACAAAGACTGTGTCGTAGTATGCCTTTAAGATATCTCCCACCAGGGTGGTCGTGGTTGTCTTACCATTGGTACCGGTAATGGCAGCTATTTCTCCCTGTTCATACCCGTAAGCCAGTTCAATTTCTCCGGAAATAGGAAGTCCTCCATCCCGCAGACGATTTACCAGTGGAATATCCAAGGGTACACCGGGCGATAACACAACCATCTCCAGTTCCGCTTCCAGTTCCCGGCTTACTTCACCCAAAACGATCTCTATCTCCGGGCTGATCAGTTTCTGTCTCAAAGCCGCCACATCGATAGAGGTATTTGCGTCAAACAAAACAGGGGTCTTACCTTTGCTCTTCAATAAATTGGTAGCACCAACACCGCTGATACCGCTACCGATTACCAATATTTTTCCCATGGTACTTGTACTTCCTTCCGTTTTTTCTTAATCCCTTTTCGGAATTGTGTTCCTACGCCTAAGACCTGTATGTCTGTTTCAGACACGCTCTCGCTTAA
>CALZKI010000124.1 GCA_945787995.1 uncultured Lachnospiraceae bacterium
CCTTCGTACAGAGCCCATCTCGAAAATGCTTCGCATTTTCTTCGATGCGGCGTATCCGCCTTATAACGTTTACAAAAGAAGCCTATGTGTGCAAGCACCCAGGCTTCTTTTTGTAAACGTTGCAAGGCTCTGTACGAAGGCAATTTGACAAGGCTTTTTTGATTTGCTAAAATATACCAAATTTATTCATAAAATTGTAATAAAACTGTAATAACTTAAAAAGCCTTAGGAGGAAACCCCAATGTCAAAAATCAGTAGGATGCTGATGGTAATGGCAGGTGTTCTGTTTTGCCTGTTGTTTTCCGATGCCTTCAGTATGACGACTGCTGCTTCAAACAGTAAGGATTGTCTGGATGACTTGAATGTCGGTGTTGCAGTGATTATTGATCCCAGTGCTTATGACAATGATGCCAATAAACAGGCTGTGATGGCGTTGCAGGAACTGGTGAAAGCAAAAGAAGAAGAAAAAAGAGCAGAGTCCGATCTGTTCATGGCGGATGTGCAGGTGGCCATGAATGTGAGGGAAGAACCCACCGAGGAATCCGCTAAAGTGGGGCTGCTATATAAGGACTGCGGTGGCCGCATTTTGGAACGCGGTGATGGCTGGACCCGGATCAAATCCGGTGATCTTGTAGGATGGGCCTGTAACGATTACCTGGTGTTTGGAGAAGATGCGGAAAACATGGCCAATGAAGTTGGCTTCCAGATTGCAGTAGTGCAGGCGGATGCACTGCGATTGAGAAGAGAACCATCCGAGGATGCAAAGGTAGTGGGACTGATTGCGAAAGGTGAGTCCTATGAAGTTGCCGGAGAGCCGGAGAACGGATGGGTACCGGTGATATACGATGAGGATGAACAGGGCTACGTGTCTGAAGAGTGTGTTTCCCTGGAGTTTAGAATTGATGCCGGTGAAACCATGGTAGCCATTGAGAAAAGAAAAAAGGAAGAGGAAGAAGCAAAACGAAAAGCAGCACTTACTGCCAATCGCGGTGCTATAGTGGCAAATGCCGACGAAACCCGATTGCTGGCCGCACTGATTCAGTGTGAAGCGGGTACTGTAAGTGAAGAGGGCATGCTTGCCGTAGGTGCGGTGGTTATGAACCGTGTCAGAAGCGGAGCATATCCCAATACCATTTCCGGTGTCATTTATGCATCAGGTCAGTTCACACCTGCCTTAAACGGAAAGGTAGCTGCAAGATATAACGGTACGGTGCATGAAGCTTGTATCCGCGCTGCCCAGAGAGCACTCAACGGGGAAACCAACGTGGGCGGAGCAACCCACTTTAAGAGAGCCGGTAAGCACGACGGCATGCTGATCGGAGGTAATGTATTCTGGTAATCAATTCCCGCTTTTACAGGATTTTGTAAAAGCGGGAATACTTGTTTTTCCCAGGTATTTATAGTAAGATGTGTTCAGAGTCACACATGTGAACGAGGGAAGGTAGAAAGGAGCGGTTGATGCAAATGAATAATACTGTTTTTTGGCTGATTGTTCTGGTGGTATTGATTGCTACCGAAATTGCAACCATGGGACTTACTACCATCTGGTTTGCTGCAGGTGCTTTGGTAGCGGCCATCATTTCCCTGTTGGGAGGAAATGTCTGGTGGCAGGTTGGCATCGGGCTTGTGGTATCCCTGTTACTACTGTTTTTTACCAGACCGATTGCGGTGAAATACTTCAATCGTGAACGGGTGAGAACTAATGTGGAAAGTCTGGTTGGCAGACAGGCAATTGTCATCAGCGAAGTAAATAACTTGCAGGGAACAGGTCAGGTGAACATTTCCGGCCAGGAATGGTCTGCAAGGGCTTCATCTGACAGTGTCACATATCCCGTAGGCAGCGTGGTGAATGTTGTTGCAATCAGTGGCGTGAAACTGATTGTAGAAGAAAGAAAAGAGGTATAGGTATGGGGTTTTTTATTATTGCTTTATTGTTGATTGTTGTAGCAATTTTCGCATCCTGTGTGAAAATAGTTCCGCAGGCTAATGCATATGTTGTAGAGCGTCTTGGTGCTTATCAGCAGACTTGGTCTGTAGGCCTTCATTTGAAGATGCCGTTTATTGATAAGGTTGCGAAGAAAGTGTTGTTAAAAGAACAGGTAGTAGACTTTGCCCCACAGCCTGTTATCACAAAAGATAACGTAACCATGAGAATTGACACGGTTGTGTTCTATCAGATTACAGATCCGAAGCTGTTTGCTTATGGCGTTGAAAATCCGATTATGGCCATTGAAAACCTGACAGCAACAACACTTCGTAATATCATTGGTGAGATGGAACTGGATCAGACCTTAACTTCCAGAGAAGTGATCAATACAAAGATGAGAGCATCCCTTGATATTGCAACCGATCCATGGGGCATCAAGGTAAACCGTGTTGAGTTAAAGAACATCATTCCCCCGGCTGCCATTCAGGATGCCATGGAGAAACAGATGAAGGCTGAGCGTGAACGTCGTGAAGCAATCCTGCGTGCAGAAGGTGAAAAGAAATCCACAGTCCTTGTGGCAGAAGGTAAGAAGGAATCCCTGATTCTGGAAGCAGAGGCTGCAAAAGAGTCTGCCATTCTTCGCGCAGAAGCTGAAAAGGAAAAGATGATCCGTGAAGCAGAAGGTCAGGCAGAGGCTATCCTGAAGGTACAGCAGGCTACTGCAGACGGTATTCGTATGGTTAGAGAAGCCGGTGCCGATGAAGCGGTATTGAAACTGAAGAGTCTGGAAGCTTTTGCAAAAGCAGCAGACGGTCAGGCTACAAAGATTATCATTCCTTCTGAAATCCAGGGACTTGCCGGTTTGGCATCTTCTGTAAAAGAAGTGATGAAATAGATACTATGAAAAAGATGGTTCGCAGGAACTGAAAAAGTACAAATAAAGGGGCGGTCCTTTGGGCCGCCCGTTTAGGTTTTGGAGGAGAAGAAAAGGATGGATTTACAGGGACGTCATTTTTTAAAACTGTTGGATTATACACCGGAAGAGATTACATACATGGTGGATGTGGCGGAAAAGTTGAAGGCAATGAAAAAAGCAGATGAACCCATGGATGTGTTACGCGGCAAAAATATTGCTTTGATTTTCGAAAAGACCAGTACCCGTACCAGATGTTCTTTCGAGGTGGCAGCAAGTGATCTGGGGATGGGTTCTACCTACCTCTCTCCTTCAGTGTCCCAGATGGGTAAGAAAGAAAGCATTGCGGATACGGCCAGAGTTTTGGGCCGTATGTATGATGGTATTGAGTATCGCGGTTACGGTCAGGAAATCGTGGATGAGTTGGCAAAGTATGCAGGGGTTCCGGTTTGGAACGGTTTGACCAATGAGTTCCATCCCACGCAGATGCTGGCGGATCTTCTGACGATTAGGGAACATTTCGGATACTTGAAGGGAATCAAGGTGGCATACATGGGTGATGCCAGATATAACATGGGTAATTCCTGGATGGTAACCTGTGCCAAGATGGGCATGCATTTTGTTGCCTGCACAACAAAGGACTATTTTCCCGATCCTAAGCTTGTTCAGGAGTGCGAAGAGATTGCAAAGACGACAGGTGGCAGTATTACGCTGACAGAAGATGCTATGGAAGGAACAAAAGGTGCCAACGTTGTCTACACGGATGTCTGGGTATCCATGGGCGAGCCTGCCGAAATCTGGGCACAGCGCATCAAAGATCTGTCTCCTTATCAGGTGAACAGAAAGATTATGGAAAATGCCGGAGAGAATGCTGTTTTCATGCATTGTTTACCTGCCTTCCATGATCTGAAAACAGAAATCGGACAAGAAATCAGTAAACAATTCGGTATGGATGAATTGGAAGTAACGGATGAAGTGTTTGAGTCTCCTGCTTCTGTTGTTTTTGATGAAGCAGAGAACCGTATGCATACCATCAAAGCGGTTATGGCTGTAACCCTTGGCGCAGATAAGAAATTAGGTATTTGTCGCTAGTATTACTCCTTAGCAGAGTGCCATTAGGTTGTGTCAGGATGAGAGAAGGAAAAACATGGGATTGAACCGTACAGAAATATTGCGTCTTCTTAGAGAGACAGGAAAATTTGTTTCCGGTCAGGAGCTATGTGACAGATATCAGGTTTCCAGACAGGCGGTCTGGAAAGCAATCAATCAATTGAAAGAAGAGGGATATCAGGTAGAGTCGGTACCAAATAAAGGTTATCGCCTCCTGGAAAGTCCTGATGTGTTGTCCCAGGTGGAACTGGAAAGCCGCATCAGAACGCAGGTGATGGGGAAATCCCTGCATTATTTTGATGTGACAGGCTCCACCAATGCGGATGCTAAGCGCCTGGCAGATGAAGGTGCTGCAGAGGGAACTCTGGTTGTTGCGGACAGGCAGACCCAGGGTAGAGGACGCCGGGGAAGAAGATGGGAATCTCCTTCCGGGCACAGTTGCTATTTCACACTGCTATTGCGGCCTTCCTTTCCACCGGAAAAAGCGTCTATGCTGACCTTGTTGATGGCACACAGTGTAGCCCTGGCTATAGAAAAAATAGCAGGCTATGAAACCGGGATCAAATGGCCCAACGATATTGTGATGGATGGTAAGAAAGTCTGTGGTATCCTAACGGAGATGACAATGGAGGCTGAATATATGAGTCATGTTGTCATTGGAGTGGGCATCAATGTGAATCAGTCTTCGACCGAGGCGTTTCCGGAAGAGGTACGTGAGCATGCGGCATCTGTTTTCATGATCTCCGGGCAGAAAGTACAGCGAGCCCAATTGGTTGGGATGATCATGGAGCAGTTTGAAGAGGATTATAAAGCCTTTTGCGATTGCCTCGACTTGACCTGCATTTTTGACAGTTATGAAGCACACCTGATCAACCTGGGAAAACAGGTCAGGGTCTTGGATCCCAAGGGAGAATACTCAGGTACTGCCAAGGGAATTAACGAACAGGGTGAATTATTAGTTCAGACAGAAGATGGCACAGTCAGAACGGTGTATGCCGGAGAAGTGTCGGTGCGAGGGTTATACGGATATGTGTGATGAGAAAAGAATTGTATTGTGTGGAGCTAATGCATACGAACAGAAGTATTATTTCAATGAGCAATTTAAGGGAATCCCCCAGGCGATTCAGGAGGAATTGCATATCATTTGTGTGTTGTTTACCCAGGAGGCTGGCGGCATCTTCACGATTGTTTTTGAAGAGGATGGCAGTGTATCTCTGGAAACAAACGCTGAAGAAGATGATATTACCTACGATGAAATCACCAGCGGTCTGTTGATTCGTGAGATCAGACGTAACAGGCAGGAACTGTTGGAATCCCTGCAATTGTTTTACAGAGTGTTTGTTCTGCATGAATCCATTGATGAAATAGAGGATGAATAAATTGACAATTGGAAATATTACGTTAGACAATAATATCATTTTAGCTCCTATGGCAGGTGTTTCCGACCTGCCATTTCGTCTGTTATGCCATGAACAGGGGGCTGGTCTGGTTTGCATGGAAATGATCAGTGCAAAGGCAATTTTGTATCATAACAGGAATACGGAAAGTCTTTTGGAAATTCATCCCCAAGAAGGCCCTGTGTCCTTACAGTTATTCGGTTCTGATCCGGCCATTATGGCGGACATTGCCGCAAGAATTGAAGACAGACCATTTCAAATTCTGGACATCAACATGGGGTGTCCCGTGCCCAAGATTGTTGGCAATGGGGAAGGATCGGCATTGATGAAGAATCCACTCCTGGCTGGACAGATTATAGAGGCGGTGGTGAAGGCTGTTGGGAAACCGGTTACGGTGAAGATCAGAAAAGGATTTGACGAAGAGCATGTGAATGCTGTTGAGATGGCACATGTGGCACAGGAATCCGGTGCCGCAGCAGTTGCGGTGCATGGACGGACCAGAGAACAGTTCTATTCCGGAAAGGCAGACTGGGATATTATCAGACGGGTGAAGCAGGCAGTATCCATTCCGGTGATTGGCAAT
>CALZKI010000125.1 GCA_945787995.1 uncultured Lachnospiraceae bacterium
TTTTTTGATATCCGGTTTCTTTCCGGTTCTTTGATATCGTCATTCTATCACTACCGGTATTGATTTGCAATACATTTTTATCGTTTTTCGATATATTTATTCCGTTTTTCAACAAATATTTATTGCACAATCAATGTTATGTAAACTTCTCGATTTACTTTTTTGCAAACCTAAATGACCACCGAGATGCAGCTTGAGCATGCAGTTTGTATGTAAACCTCATAATTGCATGTACAACCGGATTTTTGTTTTCCAATTGACCCTTTCCATCAAGGAGCGTCCTGTCAAAGCCCCATTCTGTCAAAGAGGTTCCTGTCAATGAGAACAAAGAATATCGCAACGCGATATTCTGCGCCGCTTTTGCGTCGCGTTAAGCGACATTATTCCACTGCAAAAGCGTGCGCATCCTGCCGGAGGCTTTTTGTCGTATAGGAAAGCAATTTCCTATACGACAAAAAATCCCCTTAAGTAGTTAACCTTCTCATCTACTTAAGGGGAACTATATTCTGCCGATTAGAAAAATGCAAAATCCATTTCCTAAAACAGATCCAACTGATTATCCAAATATATCTCTTCTCTGACCGTCATCTGATATTCCGGTTTTGTCGTATAGTAGAGCAGAAATTCCAGAATTACAGCACTGCCCAATCCTCGCCCTTCGATTTTAAAATTGGTGAATCCCTTGGGTAAATACGTATTCTTGATATCCTCTACCCCAATGAACATCGGGCTTTTCATGGCTTTTGAAAATCGGTATCCCTCACTTGCCCCAGGTGCCGCACACCGATGATCCGGACAGTTTTCACCAAGGCTCTTTCTGCTGACATTTTCGTAACATGCCTTTCTGTCTGTGCAACCAACGAAACAACACTCATTACAAAGGAATTCCACTTTGTTCTTCTGCTCCTGCGATAAAGTGTCCCACTTGTCCCAGACCTTGTTCAGACGAAAGTCCGGAACCACATAGCAGAACTCTTTACGATCCAGTTCGTCAAGAAATTGCCGGAATTCAGTTAAAACCTTTGTGGTGGAAGAAACAAAATAGAATCCCGGATAGTTCTCCCGCAAATATTCCAGAAGCAAATCAGAAAAAATAATGACACCATTTCTGTGATTAGTACCTTCTTCTTGCCGCTCAAACAAAGCACATAAGCGATTACACTTTTTGTCCGAAAGATGCTCTTCTTGCAAAAGAGAATTGCTGAAAGTCAGACGTGCGGAAATTCCGTACTCATGCATCAGGTTACGAACAGCCTCCGGATTGGCAGTCCCGAAGCCAACACGCCCGCCACCCCAGATACAATCTTCCGGCGCCCCGTATATGGACCCAATTTCACACCACTCATAAAAATATTCTCTGTGTTGAAAGTATAGTGGCAAAAACCGGCGGTACAATTCATAGAATTCAAACAATCCGGGCAAATGATAATGGGCAATATTCTTTTGCTTCTGCTCCATCCGGTACTCTCCTTCCTGCATAAAACGCTCACTTTCCATCCCTGATAGAAGTTGGAGTATTCATCTCCTGTTCAGTTAAGCGAAAGCGTGTCTGAAACAGACATATAGGTCTTAATCATATAGATACCATTCTGAACAGGATGCCTTACAACAACTTCATCAACTTGCACTGCTCCAGCCCTGCGCTCCAAAACTGTTCTATGGGCAAACCTTTCACCTGGCACACAATACTGGAATTCATGGCACCGTGACCCACAATCAAAATGTCTTTTCCCAGTTCCAATTGGGGTTTTATTACCTCTTCCAGAAAGGCACCGGTTCTTGCAAACAATTCTGCCCAGGTTTCTGCCCCACCGATAGATTCCTGATACTTTTCGGGAGCCTGAAATAGAATGTTGATCGGGCAATCAGGAATGGAAAAACTGTTTTCAATCCCCTCATAATCTCCAAAGCTCATTTCCCGCAATCTGTCATCATATACAATGGGAATCTCTCTTCCCTGCAGCATGATCTGGGCTGTTTCTTTTGCTCGGATAAGGGGGGAACAATAACAAATATCAAAATGCACATCCCGATATTCTTCTGCAGCTCTGCCTGCCATTTCTCTTCCTTCTTGATTCAAAGGGATATCTGTTCTTCCCTGTAATTTATGTCTGCTATTCCAATCTGTTTTTCCATGTCTGACGATATATAACATTGCCTTACCTCTTTTCTGCATGTATTCCGCAACAAAATGCTTATTCTTCTCAACATATTGTTCATAGATAAGAAATACATGTTCCATTTATTTTAACAGAAAGCAAGTCTATTTTGCACAGGCAAAATAGACTTGCTTCAAAATCATTTCATGTAATTATTCTGTTCTATCCGAAAACAACCTTATTCGCTTTTCTCTTCCCCGATCTTGAAGAATTGAATTGCGTCAGCCATATGCTCATTGATCGCTCTCATTTCCTCGGTAGAAGCCTGGGTATCTGTACATGCATCGGTAACGATATGACAGGATGCTGCTACTTCTTCAGCGGATGCCCCCAGTTCTTCCGATACAGCACTTAATTCAGTAATTGCAGTTACCATATCATTTTTAACCGTATCCAGAGAAACCGTCATTCCCTTAATCTTATTGATCTCTGCAAGAGAATTATCAATTGCTTTCAGAAGTTCATTGAATTTCTTCTGGGTTGCTTCAATATCCGCCTGCTCCTTACTGATCACATTTGTAACCTGATCGGAAATTTCTACTGTTTCTCCGGAAAGTGTCATAATGCTTTCAATGATCACTTTGATCTCCTGAGCAGATTCAGCGGAGGAGTCTGCCAGTGATCTGATCTCATCTGCTACAACGGCAAATCCTCTTCCCGCCTCTCCGGCACGGGCTGCTTCGATAGAAGCATTCAGGGACAACAGATTGGTCTGAGAAGCAATAGATTCAATGGCAACAACTGCTTTGGAAATGCTTTCAACCGCTTTATTGGTATCGTTAATCTTTGTGGAAATATTCTGAATGGCACTCACAGAATCCTTGGATCCTTCATAAACGGACTTCATGCATTCTGATGCCTCAGTATTAACCGTTTTTATGGTCTGTGCTGCGTCTAATAAGATGACAACATTTTCATTTAAATCTTCCACATTTCTTTCCAGCACCATATTCTTATCAGCCATATGCTGTGCATTTTCAGCCACTGTCTGGGATGTAGCAGAAACTTCATTGATCGCATCATTAATCTGTGAAACAGACTCTACATTACCTGCAGTCATCTCGTCTACACTGACTATGGCTTCGCGTAAAGATGCAGCTGATTCTACCACATTGCCAATAGAGTCGGAAAGTACCGCCGTCAATTTCTGGAAGCTACTGATTACCGTAGCAATCTCCCGAATGTTGGATTTGGCATCACAGCGCACCGAAACATTACCTTCGCTAAGTTTTTCAGTTGCTTTGCAGAGCAAAACCAGAGGTTTTCCAATAATATTTGCATAAACGATGGATGCCGAACCAAACAACAACACACCGATTAAGACAACTACCAGAACGGAATTTCTAATATGTTTTGTGGATGCAGTTATATCTGTCTCGTCAGCAGTGACTACAGCAATATAGTTTTCTTCATCATCTACATAATAGGAAGCATATTTGGCAATTCCTTTGTACATATATTCAATACAATCTATTTCAGGGTGAATACCGTTTGCCAGGTCTGCCACTAATTTTTTAACTGCCTCATTCTCAACAGGCTGTCCGATTTTATCCGGATCGGGATGGCTTAACATGGTTCCGTCCGGAGATACAAAATATGTATAAGCAGTACTAAGTCCCAAGGCTGAAACGTCTGCGAATTTAGTAGCCACATCATTTACGAAGGTACCGGCACCAACATAACCGATTGGCGTATCCCCGTCGTAAATCGGCATATACAGAGACATGATCAGTTCACCGGAAGCAGGAGAATTGATAATTCCCACATTGTATACTCCGTCGGCATTCAGCATGGCGTTTCTCAGTTCCTCCAACCTCTCACCTTCACGCATAACCTTTCCTATCACAGGTGGTGCCGGGTGCGTCAAAACTTTGGAGTCCCAGTTTGCCAGATAAATGCCTTCCCAGCCTTCCAGATTTCCGAAGAAATCCAATGTATACTGCTCTGCTTTCTCCGCCAACCCGGCATCACTCTGATTTTTCAGATACTCTTGAATAACCGGTGCAGAAGCATATTCCGCCATGGTAGTCTTTGTTATCTGGGTAGAATAATCAAAGGCTGTTCCTATCTGCTTCACGGTTGAAATCATGGAATTATTGATATGCATTTTCAACTGCTGGTTTGAAATCACAATTGCCGATATTCCCATAGCAACCGCTACCGTGATGAGTGGAATCAGGGCATACATATTTAGCACTTTATAAAACGACAACATGCTTTTCTTTTGACATTTTGTCTTTTTATTGTTATTGTCTCTTTTTGCCATAACCCATACCTCGCAAGTACATATTTTTTGCATATTTTATACTAACACATATATCGGAAAAAAACATTCAGAAATAACCCCAAAAAAATGCGAAAATATCGTACAAAAGGCACAAAAGAATCCCGAAAACCGTTCAAAATCCTTTTGTACCCTCTTTTTATTCCCGATAACGCTCCGGCAGATCCTCTTCTCTTGCCAGATCAAACCGTGGTCTGCCCGTTGCATCCATGTGAACCCGCCTGATACCGCTTGATATAACCCTTTCCTCATAACTGCCTGTTGCATGAAATGCAATCCACAAGTCTCCCTCTCTGTCCCTGAAAAAGGAATTATGTCCCGGTCCGTATTCCCCCGGCACACTGGCAAAACTGAGCACAGGTGTTTTTTCTTTTGTCCATACCTCTGCATCGCACAGATCGGCACCAAACCGGGCGGTCAGCATACCGATCGTATATAAGTATCCTCTTGCATCCCCACCGGAATATGCCAGATAGATGGTTCCCTCATGGCAGAATGCATAAGGGCCTTCATTATTGATGGTGCCACTGGTATTCTCAAAGCCGTAAAGTGGTCTGGAAATGCAAACCGGCTGGGATATCAGGCGGTCAGGCCTGCGGGGTGAGAATTCAGCTACCATCAGCATGGAACCGGAATCCAACGGGGTTCCGATATGCTCTCTGTAAGACCACACATAATAATGTCTGTCACCGGAGGGTACATAAGTCATATCCAGTGTGATCCCGTTTTCTCCAAGAGGCGTGCCGTCTGCTCTCATTACCTTGATCGGATCTTCCCAATCCTCTGCCTTCAGGATGTCGCCCCCCTCCTTTAACCGCATCATATGACACTGAGGTCCCCAGTTTTCATTACTTACGGCAAAAAGGATGTACAGATCCCCACCGATTATGTGGAACTCAGGCGCCCAGAAGGTTTGTATCAATCCTCTTTTTTCATCTTTATCCAGAATCAGATGCATGGGTGTGTCGTCCCGGAACAGATCATCCGGTTCTGCCGCCTTTCTCACATACAGGCCGATATCCTCCAGATTGTCATTGGTGGCAATAAAGTAATACATATCCTTCCACAACAAAATGACCGGATCGCCGAAGCCTCTGGCAAGGGGGAATTTCAAGCTTGGATATTTTTTCAAATTCTTTTTATGGCAGGAGCCATCCGAATACCGTACCGTATCTCCCTGGATATCCTGAAAGGTCAGGGGATTCCAATACTGCCGCAGCCGGTCCTCCCATTCTTCGGGAACTGCAATCTCATCCGAACCTTTCAGTGCTTCCACGCTTAATCCGGACAATTCACGCAGGTGGTCCGTTTCTACAAGTCCCATCTCCTCAAAAGAAATAAAATCTTCCGTACTCCAGCACCACAAACATTTTTCCCGATCCGGATGCAAAGTGCCATCCGGCAAAACATCCTCTCCTACAATCCAATATCGGTTCATGGAAGGGG
>CALZKI010000126.1 GCA_945787995.1 uncultured Lachnospiraceae bacterium
GCTTCGTTTTGCAAATTGGGATTGTTGACTGCCTCAAAAGCTTCGCTTTGCAAATTGGGATTGTTGCCCCCCTCAAAAGCTTCGCTTTGCAAATACAGATTGATGTCTTCACGGGAAAAGATTCTGTTCTGTTGTATGTCATAAAGAGCACGTATCCTGGTGCTTCCATCAGGATTGCGGAAGTCCGGATTGGTGAAATCAATGCCCGAATCTATGATGCCGATCAGAACGCCTTTTCCTGTTAAGGTAAATGGTGGCTCTGACACGTCGGGCAGCGCATTGTAGAAAATACGGTTAGCAGGGATACAGGATGCTGAAAGACCTGCCCGGTCTGCAAAAAAAAGTCTTTTGGGCTGTTCCACAAATTCCAGAAAAGGTTGTCTTGTGAGGGCGGGAATCTCCGATTCAGGAATCGTCAGAATGGCGTAACCGGATAGCAGCAGGTCGGTCTGTATCTGTCTGCTGTTAACATAAGAAAGAAAATTGGGAGAGTTGTTGTATTTTACAATCAGTTCCCAGGTTTTGTCCGCTTCGTTGAAGCCGGTATTCAGGGAGGCGGAGGCTTCTCTTTCCGCCTGTGGGGTGTCTAAGGCAAGCTGCAAACTGTTCTCCAGCTTTTCGGATTGAAACCGGTTGTTCCCGGACATGTCTACTAATGTCTCGGGCTCGAAGGAATTGTCCCGGGAAACATCTGTGAATCCTTCGGGCTCGAAGGAATTGCCCGGAGTATCATCTGTGAGATTCTCGTATGGAAAGAGATAATTCGGATAGATGTCCATAGGTTTTTCACAAGAAAAGGAAAGTTAGTTTACTATATGAAGCAGATAGTTCCTTGTTGTTGAAATGGTTATTAACCTATGGTACAGTAAAATATATGGTTTATACGAGAAGTTGTTGTATGGACCGCATGAACAAAACAAAAAACACTACATGTTGTGTTATGGGAGGGTAATATGCTGCAAGACAACAAAATTCTGATTGCCAAATCCGGCGATGAAAATGTATACATTTATCCCAAAATGGCCAACCGCCATGGCATGATTGCGGGGGCAACCGGTACCGGTAAAACTGTTACATTAAAGGTTATGGCTGAATCCTTTTCCAATTGCGGAGTGCCTGTATTTCTGGCAGATGTCAAAGGTGATTTGGCTGCCATGTGTAAAAAGGGCACCATGAATGAAAATGTGCAAAAAAGGGTTGAGAACCTTGGACTGGCACAGTTGGGTTTTGACTTTGATTCGTTTCCAACAAATTACTGGGATATATACGGAGAAAAGGGATTGCCTCTTCGCACCACGATTTCTGAAATGGGTCCTTTACTTCTGGCACGTATTCTCGGATTGAACGAAGTGCAGAGCGACATTTTGACTGTTCTTTTCAAGATAGCGGATGATGAGGAAATGCTTCTGCTGGACACCAAGGATCTGCGGGCTATGCTGCAGTATGTGGGAGAGAATGCGAAAGAATACAGTTTATCATACGGTAATATTTCCAAACAGAGTCTTGCTGCCATCATCCGTGCAGTGATCGCTTTGGAAGCAGAAGGCGGAGATCAGTTCTTCGGTGAACCTGCTTTAGATATTACTGACTGGATGCAGACGGATGTGGAAGGAAAAGGTCAGATTCAGGTGCTGGATTGTCAGAAGCTGATCAACAATCCCACCATGTATTCTACATTTTTACTGTGGTTAATGTCTGAATTGTTTGAAACATTGCCGGAGGCCGGGGATGGAGCAAAGCCCAAGATGGTATTTTTCTTTGATGAAGCGCATCTGTTGTTCGACAGTGCTTCCAAGGAACTGCTTGGCAAAATAGAGCAGGTGGTCAAATTAATCCGTTCCAAAGGTGTCGGCATCTATTTCATTACCCAGTCGCCTAAAGACATTCCGGATGGCGTTTTGGCACAGCTTGGTAACAAGGTGCAGCATGCCCTTCATGCATACACTCCTTCTGAACAGAGAGGTGCCAAGGCAGCAGCCGATTCCTTCCGTGCAAACCCGGCATTCGATACCTATGAAACGCTGTTAAATCTGGGAACCGGTGAAGCACTGATCTCTGTACTGGGCGAGGATGGTGTTCCCACGGTAGTAAAGAAAGGCATAATCCTTCCCCCCCAGAGCCAGATGGGCGTTATAGAAGAAACAGTTCGCCAGGCACAGATCAATAACAATCGATTCTTCTTCAAATACAGTGAAATGGTGGATCGTGAATCAGCTTATGAGCAGTTGGAAGAGCGTGTTGCCAGACAGCAGGCTGAAAAGCAGCGAGAGGAAGAAGAATTAGCGGCACAAAAGGCGAAAGAGAAAGAAGAACTGGCAGCCCAAAAGGCGAAAGAGAAAGAAGAACTGGCAGCCAAAAAGGCCAAAGAGAAAGAGGAGCTTGCCGCCCAAAAAGCGAAAGAGAAAGAAGAGCTGGCAGCCCAAAAGGCAAAAGAAAAAGAAGAACTGGCTAAGAAAAAGAAAAAACAGCGTGTAGCGAAAAGTGTGGCAAGTAGTGTAACCGGCACCATCGGCAGAGAGATCGGGAATGAAATCGGTAATACACTGGGCGGATCTTTTGGCAAAAAGATTGGCGGTAACCTTGGTGCTTCTTTGGGCCGTGGTATCCTTTCCACATTATTTAAATAATCTTTTCGGGCTTTTATGTATCCAAACAAAGAGGAGAATAAGTGCTCCGGGTGACCTTTGTTTGCGCTACATATAAACAGTACAAAGAGTGGGAAAACATGGAAATAAGTATATCGGTTCGTGGGCTGGTAGAGTTCATCCTGCGTTCCGGTGATATCGATCGAAGAAAAAGTGCGGCTGCCGACAATGCGATGCAGGAGGGTAGCCGCATTCATCGTATGATTCAGAAAAGGATGGGACCTGAGTATCAGGCAGAGGTGCCCCTCAGTTATCTCTATCCCACAGAGGATTACAATATTCTGATTGATGGCAGAGCAGACGGTATCATCGAGGAACTGGAGAATGAACTGTACACCATAGATGAAATCAAAGGAACCTACAAGGAACTGAACAGACTGAAAGAGCCTGTGCCGGAACATCTGGCGCAGGCTAAATGTTATGCTTTTTTCTGGGCATCCAGGATGCATCTTGCCACCATCCGTGTGCGTATGACCTATTGTCATATGGAAACGGAAGAAATCAAGTACTTTATGTATGAATTTACTTATGAGGAAATCAGTACATGGTTCGAGGAAGTGATGCAGGAGTACAAGAAGTGGGCAGATTACCGTTTTGCCTGGGATATGGAGCGGCAGGCGTCCATCAAACAGACGAATTTTCCCTTTTCTTATCGGAAAGGGCAAAAAGAACTTGTTACCCATGTGTACAATACAATCTACCATAAAAGAAAACTGTATATGGAAGCTCCTACCGGTGTGGGAAAGACCATATCCACAGTATTTCCCGCAATCAAGGCTATGGGTGAGGAAAAATGCTCCAAGATATTCTATCTGACGGCAAAGACGATCACCAGAACAGTAGCGGAAAACACCTTTTCTTTGCTGCGTGACAACGGTCTTTCCTTTAAAACAGTTGTTTTGACAGCCAGAGATAAGATCTGTTTTCTGGAAGAAGCAAACTGTAACCCCATAGACTGTCCCTATGCCAGAGGACATTTTGACAGGGTCAATGAAGCCATGTATGACATGCTGATACATGAACACTCTTTCAGCCGGGAAGTGATTGAAGAATATGCAGAAAAGTACAGAGTCTGTCCCTTCGAACTGTGCCTGGACATGAGTCTTTTTGCAGATGGGGTAATCTGTGATTATAACTATGTTTTTGATCCCCACGTATACTTGCGTCGCTTCTTTGCGGAGGGTGTCAAAAATGACTACGTTTTTCTGGTCGACGAAGCCCACAATCTGGTGGACAGAGGACGGGAAATGTACAGTGCCATGCTTTGTAAGGAGGACTTTTTACTGCTGAAGAAGGTGGTAAAAGGGATTCAGCCGGAAATGGAAAAGAGGCTGGAGCGCTGCAATAAGGAATTGCTGAAATTAAAGCGTGAGTGTGACGGTTATGAAATCTTAGATTCTATTGAGCCGTTTATCCTTACACTGATTCGACTTTCCACCACCATGAGCAAGTATCTGGAAGATCATCTGGAAGGGGTGGGGCATCAGGAAATTCTGGAATTCTACTTTGAAGTCTCTCATTTTCTGATGATCTATGAGCTCATGGACAGCCATTATCAGACCTATTGTGAGTTGCGGGAGGATGGTTCCTTTGTACTGAAGCTGTTTTGTGTCAATCCTACCAAAAATCTGAAGGAAAGAATGGATACAGGGCGCAGTACCATCCTGTTTTCCGCAACCCTTCTTCCCATACAGTATTATAAGAAGTTACTGGGGGCTGACCCTGAAGATTATGAAGTGTATGCGGAAACCGTCTTTGAACCGGAGAAAAAGGGGATTTTCATCGGTTCTGATGTGACCAGCAAATATACCAGGCGTTCCCAATCGGAATATTATAACATTGCTTCTTATATTGATAAGATTTGTTCCCAAAGACATGGAAATTATATGGTGTTTTTCCCTTCCCATGCGTTTCTGAATCATGTTTTTGAGGTCTATGAAAGTGCATTTTGGAAGGATGCGCATACGGAATGTATCAGACAGACGGACCGCATGAACGAAGAGGAACGGGAAGCTTTCCTGAATCGGTTTATGGAAAGAAACGAGAAACAGGATGGACAGAATGACCTGCTTTCTGATACGGATCAGGATAGAACGCTTATTGGTTTCTGCGTGATGGGAGGCATTTTCAGCGAGGGTATCGATCTGAAAAATGACAGCCTGATCGGAGCCATCATAGTGGGAACCGGGTTGCCCCAGGTGTGTAATGAACGGGAAATACTAAAGCAGTATTTTGAAGAACAGGGAGAAAATGGTTTCTGTTATGCCTATCAGTTTCCTGCCATGAACAAGGTGGAGCAGGCCGCCGGTCGTGTGATCAGGACAAGCGAGGACGTAGGCGTGATTGCCTTGTTGGACGATAGATTTTTACAAAATTCTTATCGAAGATTATTTCCCAGAGAGTGGAGCCACTTCAAGCCATCCACCACAGAGAGCATTTCAGGTCAGGTTTCAAGATTTTGGGATGCCTGGCTGTGACAATCCTGACAATGATGAGTATGGGAACACTATTTTGAATGTGTAAACCGTTTTAGTCAACGGAAAATATGTGGATAACCAGGTGGAAACAACCGGTTTTTCTTATAAAATCGTTTGAAGTTATACACAGTTATACACATTCGGGGGATAAGTTGGTGGATAAATGTGTGATACCCACAGATTCGGTCAATTATGGTACTGAAACGGTCAATTAATTTTGCGGATAAATATTGTCAATGAAATTGTGAAAATATGTCAAGAAATGTCTGATTTTGAGTTGCATATAGAATCGGTTCTTTTTCGGTTGTTTGATATTTGCCTGTCATAGAATGAAATTCGGAAAAGAGAAGACAGAACAGGTAAAACAAGATATAATGACAATAATGAAAAAAGTAATGCGATAAAAAATATCGAAATAACAAGATAAACTAACAATGCATAACAAGATAAACTATTAATGCTTAATGCATAATAAGATAAACTAAGGAGACAGAGTTATGTGGGCATATGAAAGTGTATTTTATCAGATCTATCCATTGGGATTTTGCGGGGCACCCTTTGAAAACGATGGTGTTTTGGAACATAGAATTTTGAAGGTATTGGATTGGATTCCGCATATGGAGAAATTGGGCATCGATGCCATCTATTTTTCGCCGGTTTTTGAATCCGATACCCATGGATACAATACCAGAGATTATTCC
>CALZKI010000127.1 GCA_945787995.1 uncultured Lachnospiraceae bacterium
AAGATAGAATAATAAAATCCTGAGGAAAAGATAGAATATACTTGACAGAAAGTTTAATATATTATAATATTCGATATGTTTGGGTGTAAATTGAAAACATGAAAAAGAACCGCAAAATCAGAGGGTCTATAGATTTTTTTCAGATTTGCTTTAAACATTTATGTAGAAATTA
Source organism: uncultured Lachnospiraceae bacterium (assembly GCA_945787995.1). Lineage (GTDB taxonomy): Bacteria > Bacillota > Clostridia > Lachnospirales > Lachnospiraceae > Acetatifactor. The sequence goes on from CALZKI010000127.1 coordinate 173, forward strand.
CTAAACTCCTGGCAAGATTCTATAGATACGCTCAACAGAAGACTGTTTCCCATCGCCTTTGAAGGAAAGGCGTAATACATTATGAATGCAGATTTAAAAAAGATTGGTGCAAAACTAAAAGATTTAAGAAATCAGACCGGACTAACCCAACAGGAGCTGGCGGACCGAACAGAGCTTACCAAGGGGTATATTTCCCAGTTGGAGCATGGGACGGCGGCGCCTTCCATTATGACGCTGCTGGATATCCTGGAGTGTCTCGGCTCCAGCATTCCGGAGTTCTTCAAGGAGACCACGGAGGAACAGATTGTCTTTCATAAGGAAGATTATTTTGAGAAAGAGGAAGAAGGCCAGGTGATTCAATGGCTGATTCCCACGGCACAGAAGATGATGATGGAACCTATCATGGTGGATTTGGAACCGGAGAGCATGACGGCTCTGGACAGACCCCACGATGGGGAAGAATTCGGGTTTGTGCTGAACGGCGAAATATACATTATGCTGGGAGATCATAAGTTTCATGCAAAGAAAGGGGAATCCTTTTATTTCCCGGCAGATAAGAAACATCAGATAAAAGCAGGCAAGAAGGGTGCGAAGTTCTTATGGATCAGCACACCTCCCACATTTTAGAAAGGAATTTCCCAAAATGGCTGAGAATTATCAGGGAGAAAATGATGTTATTTTAGACATCTGTAACATTACAAAAGCATTTGATGACAAAGTGATCATCGATGATTTGAGTTTCCAGATCAAGAGAAACGAATTTATCACCTTGCTTGGTCCATCCGGTTGCGGTAAGACAACAACCCTTCGCATTATCGGCGGTTTTGAACATCCGGACGAAGGTAAGGTCCTTTTTGACGGTGTGGATATCACGAAATTCCCGCCTGAGAAACGTGAATTAAATACAGTGTTTCAGAAATATGCACTGTTTCCACATATGACTGTAGCTCAAAATGTGGCTTTTGGTCTGCAGATTAAGAAAATGGATAAGAAGCTGATTGCCGAAAAGGTTTCCCGGGCACTGCGCCATGTGAATCTGGCAGGGTTTGAGGATAGAAAACCTGCTTCCTTAAGCGGTGGTCAGCAGCAGCGTGTGGCGATTGCAAGAGCGATTGTGAATGAACCCAAGGTTCTCCTTTTGGATGAGCCACTTGGGGCTCTGGATCTGAAGCTTCGCCAGGAAATGCAGCGTGAATTGATTCGCTTGAAAAATGAGCTGGGAATTACATTCATTTATGTAACCCATGATCAGGAAGAAGCACTGACTATGTCTGACCGCATCATTGTTATGAACCAGGGGTATATTCAGCAGATCGGAACGCCTATCGACATTTACAATGAGCCGGAAAATGCTTTCGTGGCAGACTTTATCGGCGAAAGCAATATTCTGGATGGCATCATGGTTCGGGACCGTCTGGTGACCATCGGCGGAGTTCCTTTCCCCTGCGTAGATACAGGCTTCGGAGAAAATCAACTGGTGGACGTAGTGCTGCGACCGGAGGATGTGGAGCTTGTTAAGGAAGAAGAAGGTATCACAAAAGGTGTGGTACGTGACATCATCTTCAAGGGTGTTCACTACGAAATCAATGTGGACAGCGAGATCGGCATTACCTTCCTGGTACAGACAACCCAGCATTTCGCGGTGGGTACAAAGGTTGGTATTCGCGTTGCACCGGATAACATTCAGATTATGCACAAACCGGAATCTGATGATGAAATGGTGATTGATAAAGACAAGTAGGTACAATGGGTACCGGTTTGATGAATAGGATTGGAAACCGATATGAATCGTAAAGTTTTAGCAGTTCCTTATGCTGTGTGGATTTTGGGCTTTATTATCATTCCGTTATGTTTCATTTTTGGACGTGCCTTCACCACTGCGGAGGGAGCTTTTACCTTAAGCAATATCTTTGCAATCGTTGATCCGCTTCACAGAAAAGCACTGGTTCTTTCTTTGGAGCTTGCCTTCCTGTGCACAACGATTTGTATTATTCTGGCGTATCCGTTGGCTCTTATTGTTCGTAACTCCAAGATGAAGTCCAGCGGAGTGATTATGCTGATCCTGATTATGCCCATGTGGATGAACTCTATTCTGCGCATTTTGGCATTGCAGATGATTCTCTCCAACAATGGTATTCTGAATTTTGTATTAACCTCTCTTGGTCTGCAGCCTTTACAGATCATTAACACCAAAGGGGCCATTGTGCTGGGTATGGTATATGATTTCCTGCCTTATATGATTTTGCCGATCATGAACTCTATTCTGGCAATTCCCCAGGATTATGTGGAAGCGGCAAGAGATCTGGGAGCAAACAAATTTCAGATTTTCTGGCGCATTATCTTCCCACTGTCTTTGCCCGGGGTTGGCAGCGGTATCACCATGGTGTTTGTGCCTTCCATGACAGCGTTCGTGATCTCCAATGTTCTGGGTGGCGGAAAGATTCAGCTGCTGGGTAATATCATCGAAGAGGAATTCATGACCACTATGAACTGGAACCTTGGTTCCGGTCTGTCAGTTGCCCTGATGGTATTTATTTTGATTACCTCGTTTGCTTTTGGCGGCGGTGAAAAGAAGAGTGAAGGAGGTCGCATGTTATGGTAAAGAAGACGCTAAGTTCCATTTATGTAGCCCTCATTCTGATCTTTATGTATGCCCCCATCGGCGTGCTGATCGTACTTTCCTTCAACAACTCCAAATCCAGAGTTGTGTGGGGCGGTTTTACCATGAAATGGTATGGTAGAATGTTCCAAAGCGCTTCCATCATGTCGGCGTTTGGAACCACTATGGCGATCACCCTTTTGTCAGCCCTGATTGCAACCATGATTGGCCTTATGGCCTCTCTGGGTATAGATGCCATGCGTAAAAAGCAGTATCAGATGATGATGTTTTTCACCAATATTCCGCTGGTTAATGCAGATATTGTGACCGGTATTGCGTTGATGCTCTGGTTCATCAAGTTTATGGATCTTGGCTTCAGCAGCGTATTGATCGCCCATGTGACGTTTAATATTCCCTATGTCATACTGTGCATTTTACCCAAGCTGTCCCAAATGGATGCCAGTCTGTATGAAGCGGCACGGGATCTGGGGGCAAACCCGCTGACAGCCTTTTTCAAAATAGTTCTGCCGGGCATCATGCCGGGTGTGCTTGCCGGATTTTTTATGGCTATAACCATGTCTATGGATGATTTTGTGATCACCTATTTTACAAAGGGGGCCGGCGTGAACACGCTCAGCACCATGATTTACGGTGAAATCCGTAAAGGCATCAAACCGGAAATGTATGCCTTATCTACTGTATTGTTCTTTATGATCCTTGTTCTGCTGGTGCTGATGAATATCGCCCAGGGATACGGGGAGAAAAAAGATAAAAAGACAGACTACTAAACCGTTTCAAAAGATAAATGGAAACAGGTGCAGGTAAGTCAAATGAGGAGATTGAGAAAATGAAAAAAAAGGTTTATGTAATGCTCGCTGTTCTGATTCTTGCAACAGGCATTCTGCTGACAGGCTGTGGCAAAAGTGATGAACAGTCCATCACGGTATTCAACTATGGTGAATACATTGAGCCTGAAATACTCAAACAGTTTGAGAATGAAACCGGCATTAAAGTCAAATATGAGGAAGCTGCCACACCGGAAGAATTGTACACAAAGTTTACTGCCGGTGCGATTCAGTATGATGTGCTTTGTACCTCCGACTATATGCTGAAGCGTATGGCTGATGAAGGTCGTCTGCAGAAGATTGACTTTTCTTCCATGGAATATAGCAAAAATATTGGGGATAAATACTGGGAGTTCACCAAAACCTTTGACCCCACTAACGAATATGTATTGCCTTATTTCTGGGGCACTGTAGGTCTTGTATATGATAAAACAAAGGTGCATGGACCTATAGACAGCTGGGAAGTTCTGTTCAACGGGGAATACAAGAATGAAATCCTGATGCAGAACAGCCAGCGTGATGCATTTACAATCGCTTTGAAAACACTCGGTTATTCCCTCTGCTCCGGTGATGAGGCAGAGCTTCGTGAAGCACAGCAGTTGTTACTCGCACAGAAACCGGATGTACAGGCCTATCTTGTGGATGAAGTCAGAGATGAAATGATCGCCGGTAATGCAACCATTGGTGTGATCTATTCCGGTGATGGTTGTCTTGCCTGTGCTAACAATGAAAATCTGGAATATGTCATTCCAAAGGAAGGCACTAACGTATGGGTTGACGGCTGGGTTATGACGAAAGATTGTCAGAATGTGGAAGCCGCAACCAAATTCCTGGATTTCCTTTGCAGAGAAGATATCGCTATGATGAACTTCGAAACAGTATATTATTCTACTCCCAACGAAGCTGTTATCGCAAATCTTCCTGACGAAATCAAAAATGATGAAACAATCATGCCTAAAAATATTGAACTTGGCATCAACGAAGTCAATACACAGATCGATCCGGATGTGCTTCTGCTGCTGAATGATCTTTGGAAAGAGCTGAAAGCAGAGTAATTCGTGCCGGATTGGAACAAAAAGGCATAGTTTCCTTACGAAAGGTAATCAGAGAAACCTGAAAAGGATAATAAGAAATATTGAGAATCCCGCTACTTATGAAAGGTAGCGGGATTCTTTTACGTTATAGAAAATTCCTCGGAACTTCCTATAACGTAAAAATGCTCCGCAAGACCTGGTTGTTATTGTGCCAGATCCAACTGCTGCATGGTACCGGCAGTGCCGTTTTCGTAAAGAAACAGACCACTGCTGCGGATTACTCCATTGGCCCGGTTGGTAAGCGGATCGTTTAGGGAGTGTTCCGTGGATACTCTTCCCAAATATAAGGCGCCTACGTCCTTTTCTTTTAAATGGTACAATTCTGAATTGCCGTTCTCATCTGTGGCCCAGATCAGCAGTTTTTCAAAAATGGCATCCTTCTCATCAATCCAGCCATTGCCGTCATCGTCATACTTTGCCAGATCCAGAAAACCGTCACCGGAGGCGGTGCCGAACAGTTCCTTTCCGTCATCGATGATCCCGTTTCCATTGATATCCAGGGCAAGATAGCCACTGCCCGGATGCAGCCCGGAGATAGACTCTTCCTTGCCGTCGGCATCCAGATCAAAGAAAAATTTCTGGTCGGAAACAGAAGCCACGTTGGTATCCAGATTGATCACAAGGGGATCCAAGAAACGCGCGTTTTCCAGGGAAACAGATTCTTCATAATAGGATGCAAACTCCCGGCTCATCTGAAATTCCAGATTGAAATCAAGGGTTCTGCCGTCTGCGGTTACTACACTTCCGGTGGTCTGAAAAGCGGTGGTTTCCTGTTCGTAAAACAGTTCCTGACGGCGAAACAGGGTGCTTTCCAACGGAACCGGTGTAAGCGTCAAGGGCTGCGGGGTTGTGTTCTGTATGCTTGTTTCGCTGATTCCCCGGGACAGATTTTCCTCACTATCGGAACGTCGGAAGCCTGTTAACAGGTTCAGTATGTACATAATACATTGCTGTCTGATCTGGCGAAGAGACAGTTCGGAAGAACGGGGAGCAGTAGCGATGTTTCGGATTTTGCCCGCATTTCGCATGATCTCCCAGGGCTGCTCGTA
>CALZKI010000128.1 GCA_945787995.1 uncultured Lachnospiraceae bacterium
CAAATGCATTTTCAACATGGGTTATTTTACCATTCCCATATATGGCAATTACATCAAATCGGCATCCCATTCCATAGGGTGCCCCGAAACGGGCATAATGATAAGAAGCAGCCCTGCTTATGCGTTTCTGTTTTCGAAAGTCTACAGCCTCCAGAGGATCCCCATAAGCCATATTGCTTCGATACTTCACTTCCACATAAACCAGACTGCTATAACCGGATTCCATATGCTGCTTGGCAATCAGATCGATTTCACCCTGTTTATTTCGATAATTCTTCTGTATGATTTCATACCCCTTATTCCGCAGATACTCTGCAGCAATTTCTTCATAACCGGCGCCCTTCGTACGCAGGTTGTTTTCCTGATAAAACGTGTTTATTTGATGCCTCCCCGCTCCATTTTCGCGCGTAATTTATCCATTCCATCCACAAAAACAAGAATCTCTGCCACCACCTCATACAATTCCGGTGGAATCATCTCACCGATTTCAAGACGTGACAGAGTATCCGCCAGCTTATCGTCACGGTGAATGGGCACATTTGCTTCTTTTGCTTTTTCTATGATCTTTTCTGCCAATACGCCTGTTCCGGAAGCCAGCACTCTCGGTGCATCATCTACCGGATCATATTCCAGTGCAATGGCCTGCTTTTTCTTATCTGTTGACATTCTAATCCTCATTTCTGAGCGACTTGTCGCAAAGAGGCGTTGAGAAATTCGCGAAGGCGATTTCTCATCTGCCATAACAGTTCCACTCTGTGTTTAACTTGAATCCTTATGAAATCCTGAACGGACACGTCAAGCCCTGGCATCAAAAGCCGTGGTTGATATGACCGAAATAGGACGATCCTGTTCAATCATCTTATCCATCACAGAACCATCCTCTTCCTGCAGAGAACAGCTTGTTTCCATATGGTAACCGCGTTTGTTCAGCCGGGCAGTCAATTCATCCAGATGAGCCTCGATCAAATCCAGAACCTCTTCACTGGCTACCATAAAGTTAGTATTCACATGCTGCTCAGAATTCATCCTTACCATCACATCCACAGTGCCCAAATGCTCCATATCCAAATGCAATAAAGCACTTACCGTTCCATTTTCTTTCGCCAGATTCTTTTTATTGGTATAAACATATAACTCGCCATGGGCTTCGGAACCGCTTAAGGACAATGGCAGCTGCACGTAAGGAAACATCTGATTCAACTGATTCATAAAATCCAGATTATTCTGCAATCTGGTGACTGCACCAGCCAAAGGTGAATCCGCTTTCGCACTGGCCTGTAACGTATCCATAATCTGTCTTGTCTGCTCTTCCATTCTACGATAGAGTTCTTTCACCTCTGCTTTGGAAGAGGTCTGTTCGGCAGTCAGCTTCCAGGCATCCGTTAGGGATTTACCCAAGAGTTTCTGCACACCCTGATTGGATAAAAGTGCTCTAAACTGCGCCGGATCTTTGCACTCTTGTTTCAAATGCTTCAGCAATTCCGCACCGGAAATATTCCCCTTTGCAAAAGCCTCAACCAGCGATTTTGCGGCATCGTTCTGTACCGTAAAGGCTTCTAAGTCCCTGATAAGCTGCTCCATCGTTTCCTGTACGCTATTAGTTCCACCGGACTGCATCACGCTCCCATCCGGATGAATCTGTGTCTCCTGCAAGGCTGCTTCACCGGGCTGTCCCGTTGCCCTAGCCTGCCCCAACTGTTCGTCAGGCATAGAGGTTGTGTCACCCTGCTGCATGATTGCCTTTAACATTGCTATAGTGGCATCCGTATCCTGTGCCTTGTCAGAAGCAACCTTTGCAGCTTCGGCACCGGACATCAAATTGTTATTCTCATCACTTGCAAGTGATGCAGCATCATCGTTCACCAAATAGGCATTTTCAAGATTTTTCATTGGAGCAGCATCACCGGCCACCGTACTGTTTTTTTCCGTCAGCAGCTCAAGAATAGCGTCAAAAAAAGCAACTGCTTCAGAAGGATTGGCTGACACCATTTCACCTAAAGTGTCTCCAACCAGCTCCCCGATATGATTGGCAGCATCCAAAACCTGATGTTCATAATTCTTATAAGCAGAAAACTGTTCCACATTCTGTTCTGTCATGGGAATACCCATGCGGTGCATCTGCACCAGATTTGTTACATCTGCAGTGGGGAAAAGTGCTGACTGCCCTTTCATGTAGACAAGGGAATCTCTGCCAATGGGTAATCCTTCCTTCATCATGGAGGATACCATTTTCATATTCCCGTCGTTCACAGAAAGGCCTGCATTCATCAAGGCCTTCGCCGCTGTTTTCATATCTGTGGTATTGGTAAAAAGGGGTGCCAGTGCAATGGTCCCATTGTTACTCGTTTTCACGGTAAAGGTGATCATTTGCCCCGGCTGCATCTGCATTTCTCTGTCCAGTTTCGCCTGAATTACCGTTTCATCACTAAGAAGCAACTGGACCACGTCACCTTCTCGGGATATCATTTGTCCTGTAATCGTATCTCCCGCAGACAGATTCTGCAATGCAGAAGAAGACTTATCAGAAGACACGTTTTCTATAACTTCCCGGGATGCTCCGGTACGGACAGACTGCTCCGCAGTACCGGCTTGCATGCCACTTACAGATCCCCTATTCGATTCCACATGTAATCCGCCGAAAATGCCCAAAGAATTTATCTCCTTCTGTACCCACCTGCATCAAAGATGCAATTACACAAAGTTTTTAATAAAGCTCATCCTGTGAATGGGTGTAGGACCATATTTTTTGATTGCTTCAATATGTCCTGCCGCACCATATCCTTTATTTTTCGCAAATCCGTATTCCGGATAGATTTCATCATATTTCACCATCATCCGGTCTCTGGTCACTTTTGCCACAATACTGGCAGCCGCAATGGAACCGCTTAAGGTATCACCCTTAATGATGGGAATCTGTTCCATATGTAAACCCGGGATCCGAACCGCGTCATTTAACAAAAGGTCCGGTGTGGGCTGCAATTTTCCTACTGCCTCCCGCATGGCTTCATAGGTTGCCTGCAAAATGTTGATCTCATCAATTCTGGCGTGGGAAGCCATACCAATTCCCACACTGACTGCTTTTTCCAGGATGATATCATATAGTTCTTCTCTTTTCTTTTCGGATACCTGCTTGGAATCATTAAGATACAAAATATCACAATCCTTGGGAAGTATCACCGCACAGGCAACCACCGGTCCTGCCAACGGTCCCCGTCCCACTTCATCAATACCACAGATTGCCTGATAGCTGCTGTATTGTCTTTCATACCGAAACATTTCATAAGAACGTTTCTTTTCCTGTTCCAATGCCTCCAACTGAAGTTCGGCTTTTTTGACCAGCTGCTGTACACCGGTTCTTTCATCCTGCATATATGCAGAAATAAGTTCAGGCAGCATGTTGATTGCAGCTGCCTGAAATTCTTCTTTTATTTCTCCGATTTTCTTACTCATGTAACTTCCCTACTTTGTTAAATGGATAGATTCGAACCCATGCTTTACCGATCAGCTTATCTTTTCTCAAGCAACCCACAGCCGGGTCTCTACTGTCAGAACTGTTGTTACGATTATCACCCAGTACAAAATATTCATCTTCCCCCAAAGTAATGGGTTCATATGCAATACCGGGATTCTGTATCACTTCCTTACCAAAGTCTTCCTGCAGAATTTCCCCGTCGATATAGATGTTGCCTTCATAATCGATCTGCACTGTCTCACCGGGCAAACCGATCACTCGTTTGATATAGTAAGTATGCTTCTTATACTGGTATGGAAATACCACAATATCAAACCGCTCCGGGTCATGGAAACGATAAGACAATTTGTCTACAATAAGGTTATCTCCATCCGATAACGTAGACTCCATGGAGGAACCGTCAACCACCGTTCTCTGCCCCACGAAGTGAATCACCAGATAGGTTAAACAAAGTACAACCAGCAAATACAGACTGGTGCTAAGAATCTCACGAAGGATATTCTTCATGTCATGCCTCTCTTCCGGATGCATAGCAATCCTATCTGAAATATTGGATTGCATGTTAATCCTTTCTAAAAAATATAAATCAGTTTCCAGAAATCGATATTCAGGTATTACTATTCAAGTATTACTATTCAGGTATTACTATTCAAGTATTACCATTCGGGTATTACTATTCGGGTATTACTATTCGGGTATTACTATTCGGAAATACTTACTTACCTTCCAGACTGATCCTGCCCAGACGGCCGCTTCTGAAATCATCCAACAACAAGGAAGCAGCCTTCTCATAATCAGGTTCATTACCTTTTTTATAACACTTTCTGCTCTCACATACAAGCCAAAGGACACACTCTTCCAAAGCTCTGTCTTCGGCTAACAATGATTCCAGTTGGCTTTCCTCATACTGATATCGTTCCTGTAAGACACCGGGATATTTGTCTGTCAGATACTTGATCAGATAGGCTGCCATTTCCTGCATCTGCAGGATTTCATCGTTAATAGATCCAATGCATGCAAGACGCATACCCACCTCAGGATCTTCGAATTTTGGCCATAATATTCCGGGTGTATCCAGAAGCTCCAGTTCTTTATTCAATCGAATCCATTGTTTTCCCTTGGTAACACCGGGTTTGTTTCCTGTTTTCGCACAGGCCTTGCCGGCAAAAGCATTAATGAAAGTAGACTTTCCCACGTTTGGAATACCTACCACCATAGCTCTGATGGGGCGATTTTTAATCCCCCTTCTCTTATCTCTTTCGATCTTTTCTTTGCAGGCTTCTCTTACAACATTGTTAACCGATTTTGCACTACCGGTTTCTCTGGAATTGATCTCCACCACATGCATACCTTTTTCCTGAAAATAGAGAACCCATTTCTTGGATACCAAAGGATCTGCCAAATCAGATTTATTTAATAAAATGACCCGATATTTATTTTTTCCAAGCTCATCAATGTCCGGATTTCTGGAACTTAGTGGCACTCTTGCATCCACCAGTTCAATCACTGCATCAATCAACTTGATATCTTCCTGCATTGCCCGCTTTGCTTTCGTCATGTGACCGGGATACCATTGAATGTTCATTGCATACCTCCCTTATTTTATCATTCCAATCCCGGCGTCACCATATGCCATATGCAGCCAGGCTTTTCCGATGATATACTCCTTCTTCACAGGCCCCATATTACCGGAACGACTGTCTTCACTGCTGTTTCTGTTGTCACCCAAAACAAAATATTCATATGGCTGAAGGATCAACTCATCTTTTGCGATACCCGGATCCTCTATCAAGTCATACGTATCATCTTCATCCAGCTTGCTTCCGTTCACATATACATAACCATCTATGATCTGTATGGTTTCCCCCGGCAAGCCAATAATGCGCTTCTCATAATAATGCGTATTTTCATTGCCGTTTGGCTGAAACACGATCACATCGCCGCGCTTTGGAGATGATAACTTATAGATAAACTTATCAATCAATATCTGTTGACCGTTATACAGGGCAGGCATCATGGAATCTCCGATCACACTGGTTTTCGTACCAAAGAAAAACATGAGTACAAAAGCCAAAAACACAACGATCACGGTACTGATCACATATTCCAATATCTCGTGTATGACTTTCTTATTGATTTTCTTTTCTTTTTCGTAAAATACTAAACCTTTCTTTTTGGCCAAAGCATAAACTCCTAAAACAATTATGAAAACTGCCTATCTTTGCATGGATCATTTCC
>CALZKI010000129.1 GCA_945787995.1 uncultured Lachnospiraceae bacterium
GTTACGTATTGATTTCTATATGTTGCTGGTACTTTCCATTGCTGTCATGATCACTAACAATCTGGGAGATTATGTGCAGTTGAACCCCAGAGATGAGCTCCTGATTTACGGGCTGGGCAGAATGGTTATTCGACCTTTCATTCTGATGATCTGGCTGGGCATTGTATTGCGTAAACAGAATAACCGCTCTCTGTCCTTTATGCTCATACCTATCCCTGTGATATTGAACTTACTGGTGTGTATCAGCAGCGTCTGGAATGAACTTGTATTTGCCATTACGCCCGATGGTGCCTGGGAATGGGGGAGACTTTTCTTTATTCCCCAGATCATTTACTTGTTGTATTTGATTCTGATAGTGGTTTTTTCCATTCGGAATGCGAGAAAGGAAGATACCCTGGAGCATTTGATCATTATGCTGATTGCAGCAGGTATCTTGGTGAGTACTAATGTGGAAATGCAGTTCGGCGTGACGAATCTGACGGATAATGTGGTTGCAGTCGGCGTTTGCGTATACTATTTTTGCCTGATCACACAAGTGTATAAGCTGGATGCCCTGACACACGTTATGAACAGACATAACCTGCTGTATGATTTGGAGGAGCTGGAAGCAAAAGAGTATCTGATCACCATGATCGATATTGATAATTTCAAATCCATCAATGACAAGTATGGTCATGAAAAAGGGGATGAAGCCCTGAAAAGAGTTGTCCGGGTGATTAAGAACAATCTGACGAAGAAGAATAAAATCTATCGTTATGGCGGAGATGAATTTGCTGTTGTTTCCCAGGGAATGACAGAAGAGGATCTGAATAACATCTTTGAGAATGTAAATATCGAATTAAAAACCTACGATTATAGAATATCCTACGGTATATACAGGCATGTTCCCGGGCAGAAAATGCTGGATGCCATCAATGCTGCCGATGTGCTCATGTATGAAAATAAGAGAATGCTCAAAAGTGAGAATATCTGGGATGATATGACCGGTTTGTTCAATCTTCGCGGCTTCCTGGATGAATTGGACACCATGCGAAAGCACGCTGCCAGAGAGCAAAAGGATATCTGCCTGATCGGATTTGATATCGAACATCTGGACAATGTGAATATGGCCTATGGTTATGCGGAAGGCAATATGATCATTACTTTATTGGGTAACATTCTGAAAAAGCAATTGCACCCTTCACAGTTTGTTGGCCATTTGGGAAGTGATGAATTTGTAGTAGCCATGAAAATCGCAAAAGGGGAGACCGAAGAACCGGAAGAATTCATTTTGCGGGTACTTTCTGATGTGCGTAACGCAGAAGAGTTATCCGGAAAAAAATATACCATCGAGATCAATTCGGCCACCCATGTGATACATCCGGTGGAATGCACTTCTGTAGAAAAGGCCGTAAATGATGTGTTATATCAGAAACAGGCGGATAAGGAAAGCCGTAGAAAATCTTATTCCTTACATAACGGCGACTCCCAGAGGGTGGATCCGGAAGAAGAGGCTACCGCTCTGGATATTATCGATAATAACCGGTTCAAATATGCCATGCAGCCTATTGTCAGTGCAAAGGACGGTTCTATTGTAGCGTATGAAGCATTGATGCGTACAGATACAGAGCCTATGCTGCCGCCACTGACTATTCTTCGTCATGCGAAAAATCATGATAAGTACTATTTGATTGAAAAGTATACCTTCCGAAATGTTCTGGAACTGTTTCGGGAAAAGAAGGAAACCCTGCAGAATCGTAAGGTGTTTTTGAATTCCATACCCGGTTTCATTTTGTCGGAACAGGATTATCAGGATATTCGTATGGAATACGGTGATTTGCTGGAACAGGTGGTTGTGGAGATCAACGAACAGAGTGTATTGGAAGATGATGAGCTGGCGATGATCAAGAAGCGACAGGCGGATGACCACTTTGGGGTGGCCATTGACGACTATGGTAGCGGTAATGCGAATACCTATAGCCTACTGCGTATCAAACCCCAGATCATTAAGCTGGATCGTTTGTTGATCAACGATATCGACAGAAATACGAAGAAACAATATTTTGTTAACAGTATCATTACCTTTGCCAAGGAAAATAACATGGAGGTTCTGGCGGAAGGCGTGGAAACCGAAGCGGAACTGCGTATGGTGATCCGCTTAAAGGTGGATTACATCCAGGGATACTATACGGCCAAACCTTCTATGGATTTGATGGCTGACATCGATGAGGAAGTGAAGAAAGTTATCGTATCGGAAAACATTCGCAGTGCCGCAGAGAACAAACGTAAGATATATACAGCCAGCAGCCCGGCAGAATTGTCTCTGGTTCAGCTGGCACTGGAGGAATATAACGGCATCACAGTTACCACCTCCGGTTTGTCCATCCTGGGTAATACGGATTATGTGGCTGATATGTGTATTAAAGTCATGGAAGGCGTAACCTGTGAGATTGACTTGCATGATGTTCGCCTGAACGCTGTAGATGATCTGCCTTGTATAGATATCGGCGAGGGAGCCGATGTTACCTTGAGAATCAACGGAAACTGTACTATAGATCAGAAGGGAATCCATGTTCCCGAGGGGGCAAAAGTAAAAATAGTCGGTTCCGGTAATCTGACACTGGATACCAAAGGACATGATTGCTATGGTATCGGTTGCGGACACAACGAATCGATGGGCTCCATCTGTTTGATGTTATCCGGTAAAATGACTGTTCGGGTGGATGGAGAAGAAAGCATTGCTATTGGTGGTGGCACCTATCACTCCGGCGAAGGCATCTACATTTGCGGCGGTGGATATGATATCAATGTAGCCAGTGTGGACGGTATCGGTATCGGATGCTTCTATGGCGATGTTCCTCTGGATTTCAGGATGTGTTATATTATGATGGAGCTTCGTGTGAATGAAGGAACCGGTATTGGTTCCAGACAGGGCAAACAGTCTGTACATATGGAGCATTTTACCGTGCTGATCAAGGGCAGTGGTTCCAAACTTTCCGGTGTTGGAACAAACTATCCGTCAGGAGGAAAACTGACCTTTGCAGAGGGAACCTTTGAAGCGAATATGAATGGTCAGGACGTGATTTTGATGGGAACTTTGGCCGGACAGACACAAGTCGTTATGAAGAGCTGTAAAGCGAAGCTGCATGGCGAAGGAAACGAAGTACTGGCGATGGGAGCTCTGGATGGAAACGGAACAGTATCCTTAGTGGAGGTATCTACCAATATCACGATTAACTCTGCCAAACCGGTTGCTTTTGGTACGCCTGAGGGAGTATTTGAATCGGTGGGTCCGTATCCCACAATATATATCAATGAATAGCAAATTGGTGATAATATGAGTAAAAGAGAGAAGAAACCAAGCCTGTCTAACGGTTATCTGATGATGACCATACTTCCGCTGGTTGCAGTCATTTGTATTTTGTCTGTTTTTGTGATCAACGGATATGGTGCCATGGTAACGGATTTGAATGTGGAGAATCTGGAAACTCTGGCGGAAGTTACCCTGCTCCAGTTTGACAGTGCATTTCCCGGTGATTATGCTTTGCGGAGTGTAAAGACAGCAAAGGGTGAGGGGCTGGAACTTCTGAAAGGCACTGAGGTAATCAGTGGGAAGCCGGATTATTTTGATACCTGGAAAGAAAAGACAGGTGCCGATATTTCTCTGATCTATGCCGATACAAGAATCATCACTACATTTTCGGACAAGAATGCCGCAAGAGCAGTTGGCACCGGAGTAGCTAAGCAGGTTGCGGATGCGGTTTACGGAAATAAAGGTGTGCAAAAATATGATAACGTGAAAATCGGAAATCAGATATACATAACGGTTTATCTGCCGCTTTCCAATGCGGATGGCAAAGTGGTTGGCATGCTGGAACTGGCCAGGACAAAGGCTTCTGTGGACATAGAAGAAAGAAAAGTGCTTTTTCCGGTTATCCTGATAGCAGTATTATGTATCCTGTTCTTTTCTGTTATCAGTCTGCGTTTTGCGGGCAGGGTTTTGAATCGAATCAAAGCCTTGGAACTTTTTCTTACAAAGGTGGCAAAAGGAGAACTGAAGGAGTCTCTGGATACGGAGGTTATTAAAACCAAGGACGAGATCGGGGAAGCCGGTCTTGCTGCCATCAGTATGCAGAAATCCATCCGCAACCTGGTAGATAAGGATACCCTGACAGAGATATATAACAGACGATACGCAACCAATTTTCTGCAGAAGGTTCTTGAAAAGGCAGAAGTCAGCGGTCAGCCCTTCGCGGTCTGCATTGGTGACATTGACTTTTTTAAGCAGGTGAACGATACCTATGGGCATGATATGGGTGATATTGTGCTAAAAGAGGTTGCAACTTTGTTAAAAAACAGTATGATAGGTAATGGTATGGCTGCCCGATTTGGCGGAGAAGAATTCCTGATGATTTTCGATAAAACCGGGAAGCAGGAAGGCGCGGTCATTTTGCAGGAGACCCTGGAAAAACTCCGTCAAATAGAGTTTACCTGTGAGGATCAAAAGTTTTCTGTCACCATGACCTTTGGCATCGTAGATGGCAATGTGGAGTTGGGTCAGGATGCACTGCTGAAGCTTGCAGACGAAAAATTATATGATGGAAAACAGAATGGAAGAAACAGAGTTGTAGTATGAACACATTAACAAAACGCAAAAAACTTTCGCCGGCTCAATACATTGCGGTGGGATTTTTATTGATTATTCTGGTGGGCACGCTGATTCTTTGCCTGCCTATATCTTCTAAAACCGGGCAGTGGACGGATTTGCTGACTGCTTTATTTACGGCAACCAGTGCTACCTGTGTAACCGGTCTGGTTGTGGTGGATACCTTTTCCCATTGGAATGTTTTGGGACAGCTGGTGATTTTGACACTGATTCAGATCGGTGGTCTTGGATTTATCTCCTTGGGTGTGTTTTTTACCACATTTACCAAAAAGAATATCTCCCTGAGAGAACGTGGACTGGTGCAGGAGAGTATGAATGCCATACAGATCGGCGGTGTTGTCAAACTGGTCAAAAAGACTATATTCGGTACGTTTCTGTTTGAAGGAATAGGAGCACTGCTGTTAATGCTTCGCTTTATTCCGAAAATGGGATGGCGTGGGATCTATTACGGTATTTTCCATTCCATTTCTGCATTTTGCAATGCCGGCTTTGACCTGATGGGAGAGTCGGAACCGTACATCTCTCTGGTAGAGTATGCGGATGACTGGCTGGTCAATATCACCGTGGTACTTCTGGTAGTGATCGGTGGATTGGGCTTTATGGTTTGGCAGGATCTTCTGGAGCATAAGCTGCATTTCAAAAAGTATCTGCTGCATACCAAAATCGTTGTGGTTGCTACCCTGAGTCTGCTCTTTGGCGGTGCGGTATTGTTTTTGATCTTTGAGAAAAATAATCTGTTTGCCGGGATTCCACTGCAGCATGCTTTGCTGCGGTCTCTGTTTGCCAGCATGACGCCCAGGACGGCAGGCTTTAACACCATAGACGTGGGGGCAATGACCCCTGCCAGTAAGCTGCTTACCATCGTGCTCATGTTTATCGGTGGCAGTCCCGGGTCTACCGCAGGTGGTGCGAAAACCACAACCGTTGTGGTGATGTTTGTTGCCATGCTTTCTTATTTCAGAAATAATACAGGTAACAACATTTTTGGAAGAAGACTGGAAGA
>CALZKI010000130.1 GCA_945787995.1 uncultured Lachnospiraceae bacterium
ACCAGCATGTAGCCGGGGGCGTGGGTGATGGCAAGCTTTGGCTTCACATTCATCACTACCGACTGGGGTGTTACGCCACATGGCCAAAAAACCGGTACTTCGCCGGGTTTTATGGTGACCGCATCGCCGAACTCCGGATGATTAATGTCCTTGATTCCAATCTGTGCCGGGTCGCCGATATGAATCGGGCTGCCATGCACTTTGGGGAGTGTGGCTGTTACCGTAACGGTTTTTACTACCTGCTCCGGCGGTATCGGTCGCATGGATACTACCATTTTTCCCGAGAATCTTCCGGCGGGTTCACATTCGATTCCTGTTATGTACATTGGTACGTTACAGTTTTCCGTATTATGACGGATTTCAATGCCCGCTTCTATCATTTCTGACTCAAAGCTGAAAGAGCATCCGATAATAAAGGCTACGAAATCATCCTGCCAATAGGATGAAATATCTGTGACTTCTTCTGCCAATACACCATCTTTATAGATTCTGTACTTGGGAAAATCCGTAGCAATATCGCAATCCTCGGCAACATATTTTGTCCGCCTGCTTCCCACATCTGTTACCTCCAACAGTGGGCATGCCTTTGGATTTCTCTGTGCAAACAGAAGGAAATCATAGGCTTCTTCTTTGGGAAGAATAATCAAGTTCGCCTGAGCATAACCCGGGCAATAACCGGAGGTCGGCTCCACGAATTCACCTTTTCGAATCAGGTGCCTTAACTCCCGGGGTGTTACATGAATGTCTACGCTCATTCTTTCGCCACCTTTCCGCTTCTAAACAGCATCTTAATCTTATCTATCCATGTGGTTCCTCTCAGTTCCTGCAGCAATTTATTGCAGCGTTCCAACTGAGCCACGTACAGATCCTGCGCTTCCTCCACAGTGATTTCCTGAAAACGGATCTTTGTTCCGGCTACACTCTGCACAAAGTCCGGCACATCCACGCCGATTACCGTACCGATCTTGGTATATCCGCCGGTGGTCTGTCTGTCTGTCAGCATGACAATTGGCATTCCGTTTCCGGGTACCTGGATAGCTCCCAGAGAGATACCGTCTGATGTAATATCCGCTCCATCCTTATGCTCTATCACCGGTCCTTCCATACGATATCCCATTCTGTCGCACTCTGAGGTAGGGGAATACGTTTCATTTAAAAAGGTTTGGATTCCCTTTTCTGTGAAACGGTCTCTCTGCAATCCCAGAATAACCCGTATGGTTTTTTCTTTGTCACCAAAGAATTCCGACTCTATTTTACGTTTATCCAGATTCGGCAATTTCTTTGTCTTCTCCCGAAACTCGATGCAATCTCCCTCTTCCAGGGCTCTTCCGTGAAATCCTCCGATACCCGTTCTGGTGTTAGTGGATCTGCTGCCCATCACTTCTTCGATCTGCAGCTTCTCTGCAAAAGCAATATATCCCCAGACACCGTTTCTGGCAAAACCGAATTCCAACAGATCGCCTTCCTTCACAGCCAATGCCTGATACGAAGGAACACTCTCTCCGTTGATCTTCGGTGTGAAATCCGCTCCTGTTATAGCAATGTACCCGGCAGTGGTAAAACGAATTGCCGGTCCCATCAACATAAACTCTATCACGGCTTCACTTATTTCATTGTCTACCAATACATTGGCCAACTCCGCAGAACGTCTGTCCACAACGCCGGATACGGTAACACCGCTGTTCTGGTATCCGTAACGGCCATGATCCTGAATGGTTGCCAGAATATGTCTGCCGTAATAATCAGCCTTTTCAATACAAATTCCCATATTTTAGCGCTCCTCAATGACCGGAACCTCATAGTTACCGGCTTCCACTCCCATTTCAATCTTGGTATATTCTGTCTCGTCAATGGGAACGAATTCTATATAATCGCCTGCCTCATAAAGAATCGGCTTTCTCCGTCTTGCGTCATAAGGACGTGCCGGCGTACATCCGATCAAGCGCCAGCCTGCAGGTGAATCCATGGGGTATATTCCTGTCTGTTTATTGGCAATACCTACAGAGCCTGCCAGAATCTTTCCTCTCGGTTTTGGAAGTCTTGGCATGGCAATCCGTTCATCCATACCACCCAGATATGCAAAACCGGGCTGGAAGCCCAGCATATAGATCAGATATTTACGCCCGGAGTGAATCTTAATCACTTCCTCCTCTGTCATCCCTGCATGTTCTGCCACATCCTTAAGATCCGGGCCATAGAATCCGCCATAGCAAACCGGAATCCTGTAGATTTTCTTACCCACGCTCTCAATGCTGTTGGCCTGGGAAAGCAGTTCCTCCGCTTTTTTCACCATTTGTGCATAGCGAATCATCACCGGATTATAGTGAATCAGTACCGAACGGTAAGTTGGAATGATATCCACAACTCCGGTAATATTACTTTTCTTTAATACTTCGTAAAAGGCTTTTACCTTTGCATTGATCTCCGGATCTATTTTGTCCTCAAATTCCACAACGATCGCTGTATCGCCTGAGGTAATGATTCTTGGAAATTCCATCTGTACCTCCATGTATGTATTCAAACCTTCTCATGATCTGTTGTCTGAATGCATACTTATATCTTTCCCTGTTGGGAGCATCTTCATACTAAAGAAGCCGATCATGGGTGTACCACGGTCGGCCTCGTTGCTTCTGTACAGTAATACTTTAATGGAAAAAAGTGTTCGCGTCAAGAATTTTCGTTTCCATACAAAAGCGAAATCCTGCTTCGCATTCACGCATCTCCCACAAAATAATTATTTTACGAATACTTTTTTTCCATAAATACTGCTTCGGGTGTAATAGGTAGATCCCGGTGCCACACGCCGGTTGCCCTGTATATAGCATGAGCAATGGCGGGCGAAGGGGTATTGATCACAATCTCTCCGATAGACTTTGCTCCAAAAGGTCCTGTAGGCTCATAACTCTGCTCGAATTCCACCTGTAAGTGACCCACATCGACCCTGGAAGGAATCTTATACTGCATCAGAGAATTTTCTGCTATTCTGCCTTTCTTGGAATAAGTCACATTCTCCATCAGTGCCATGCCGATTCCCTGTACGATACCGCCTTCTGTCTGGATTCTGGCCAGCGCCGGATTGATGGGGATGCCGCAGTCAACCACTGCTTTGTATTCCAATACATCCACCTTGCCGGTTTCCGGGTCCAGTTCGATTTCTGCCATACCTACCATGAAAGGGGGTGGTGAAACAGGGGAGGTATGGGTGGCAGTCACCTGCACGTTATGGGTTTCAGATACCTGTGCCTTATAGGACACATCTTTTACGGAAACGGTCTCTTCCGTATCCTTTTTTCGCAGCAGTTCTCCTTCGAATACAACATCCTCTGCATCACACTGCATCATTCCTGCAGCAATACACTTCATCTGTTCCTGCAGCTTCATGCAGGCCTTCTCTACCGCTTTGCCGGTAACATAAGTAGTAGAAGAGGCGTAGGAACCCGAATCGTAGGGAGAAACATCGGTATCGGCGCCAAATACAGCCACGTTATCCACATCACATTCCATCCATTCTGCAACCATCTGCGCCAGAATCGTGTCGCATCCCGTTCCCATGTCGGCAGCACCAATGGCCAGATTGTATGTGCCATCATCAGACAGGGTTAAGGTTACCGAACCAACATCCACAGAGGAGATTCCGGAGCCCTGCATGGCCATGGCAACTCCTGCCGTCCGAATCTTGCCATCCGGCTGCACCCGAACCGGGTATTTGTGCTCCCAGTCGAATATTTCTTTACACTTTATCATACATCGGTCCAGAGCACAGGCATTGGCTGCCTCTCCATAATAAGCATCCATGACCATGCCTTCCCGCACCATATTTTTTTCTCGAAGCAACGTTGGATCCATATGGAGTTTTTCCGCCAATTCATTGACAATGGATTCCACGGCAAAAATTCCTTGGGTTGCACCGTATCCACGGTACGCTCCGGCAGCCTGTACATTGGTATACACCACGTCATAGCCGAAGCGGAATGCTTCCAGATTTGCTGTATACAACGGAATGGATTTATGTCCTGACAATCCTACTGTGGTAGGACCATGTTCTCCGTATGCACCTGAATTGGAGAGCGTATACACATCCAAAGCCCGAATGGTGCCTTCCTGATCGGCCCCTAATTTTACCGTCACTTCCATCTCATGTCTGGGGGAACCGGCAATCTGAGATTCTGCTCTGGAATAGATCAGTTTTGCAGGTCGACCAGTCTGCATGGTCACAAAGGCAGGATAGACCTCACATACTGCGGTCTGTTTGGCGCCGAAGCCCCCACCGATACGGGGTTTTTCCACACGTATTTTGCTTTTCGGAATGCCCAGTGCGTTGGAGAGAATACGTCTCACATGAAAAACGATCTGGGTAGAGGAAATCACATGCAGTCTTCCGTAGCGATCCAGTTTTGTGTAGGTTCTGAAGGTCTCCATCATAGCCTGATTGCAGGCCTTTGTGTGATAGGTATGTTCCAGTACAATGGGACAGTCTGCCATCACCGCATCCACATCGCCATGACAATCTGTACCACTGGCGACCAGATTGCGTTTATTGTCTCCTCCCACCTCACATAGCGGGGTCCAGTCTTCCTCCGGATGCACCAGAACAGGATTGTCCTTTGCTTTTCTGAAATCCAATACCGGTTCCAGTACCTGATATTTCACTTTGATCAGCTTCCTTGCTTTGTCGGCTGCTTCTTCCGTTTCTGCTGCCACAATGGCAACCGGGTCACCGCAAAAGCGCACATGTCTATCCAGAATCAGCCGGTCGTAAGGGGATGGTTCCGGAAAGGTCTGTCCTGCAATGGCAAATCGATTTTTCGGCACATCTTCCCAGGTGTATACATCCACTACCCCGGGCACCTTCTTTGCAATCTCCGTCTGAATTTCTTCCACAACCGCATTGGCATGAGGACTTCTTAACAGCTTCACAACCAGTCCGTCATCCGGCACCACATCCTCCATAAACACCGGTTTTCCAAGAAGCAACGCCCGTGAATCCTTTTTGGGTACTACTTTACCAACGGTATGATACGTTCTCTCTTCCATACTTTCTTACCATTTCTCTTACTTTCTCTGTTCGTTCCTTCTTCTGCTTCAATCCCTTTCAGATTCGCCACCCGCCGAAGACTCTTTCCTGTATCTGAGATAATCCAATATGCCCCGCAGCTGTCCTTCATATCCACTGCACCTGCACAGATTTCCGGCCAGATATTCCTTGATTTCCTGTTCTGTGGGATCAGGGATTTCACGCAACATGGCAATGGTGTTCATAACCATACCCGGATTGCAGAATCCGCACTGATCTGCTCCCTGATTTGCAATGAAGTCAATAAACTCCTTTGCCTCCTGCTGCAGTCCTTCCAATGTAACCACTTCTTTACCAACGGTTCTGACCGCCAGCTGGGAACAGGAAAGGATCGGCACATCATCTACAAAAACCGTACATAATCCGCAGTTGGTTGTCTCACAACCGCACTTTACGCTGTAGCAGCCGTGTTTTCTGACAAACTCCAGCAGCGTCATACTCGGGTCTATCAGGTCAGTTATCGCTTTTCCGTTTATATGTAAAGTTACTTCTATCATACTGTAT
>CALZKI010000131.1 GCA_945787995.1 uncultured Lachnospiraceae bacterium
TATTCCACCATATCCAGATTTCTCTCATAAAGCAGGGAGAAATCCATCTTTTCACGGTACAGCACACTGGTTTCACCATTGATGGAAAACTGTACTTTATTCACATTGGAAAGCTCTATCAGAGAATTGACAATGGAATAAACCGTCACTTCCGGGGTAACATCATAGATCTGATTCAAAAAAGTATCATCCAGATTCACGTAACAAATACCATCTTTTGTAGTTACATTGACAATTTTGGTATCAGGATTTACCGTAGGAAGTCCCACATCGCCTATGGGGCCGCTAACAATCTGTTCTACCACCAGTTTTTCCATGGAAATATTGCTGTTGTATTCCAGGGTCCTGTTGACCTTTTCCAGCGTTTTACCGCCTTCCTTCGCAAAATAGAGCGTCATTTTCACCGTCTCAACAGGAGAAATCTCTTCTCCCGCATTGTCTATGAACAGATCAGCCTTCATGGGTCCAACCACATTGCCGGATGTATCCTGCAGAGCCTCTCCGTTGATCGTCATGCTGACAACCTGTATGTCTTCACATTGGGTCAGGGTCCGAACCAAGGCAGCCTGCACCAGGATACTTTTGATCGGATCTACCTCACGAAATCGCTCGTCCATATTTAAGGTAATTGTTTTTTCGGAGATGGCATAATTCACAATGTCATAGCTGTCTCCCACTACCGGCACATAGGAGGTCTTTTCCGGCTTCTGCTTCATTTCCTCCAGCAGTTCTTCCGTAAGCTGCAGGGGATCTGTGGTCTGTGTGACATAATCTACCGGAATAATTTTCGTGGCTTTATCGTTCAGATAATAAAGCTGATATGTTTTACCGGGAGCTGCCTGCTCCTGTGCCCCACAGCCTGCCAAAGCAGTTATCAATAAAAACAGCAACCCTGCCAGAGCCGCCCTGGAACCGGCCTGTCTTTTCTTATTTTTCCAACACATAATAACCCTCAAATCATCATATCCGTATGATTTTCTCTCATATCTATCCGTTCACAATATATGTCAAAGGGATTCTTACCACAAAGGTTGTCCCTTCCTCCGGCACACTGGTTACCTTAATGGAACCACGGTGCATCAAAATGGCATTTCTCGTAATGGCAAGTCCAAGACCGGTACCTCCTATCTCTCTGGAATGGGATTTGTCCACTCGATAGAAGCGCTGAAAGATCTTCTCCTGTACTTCTTCGGGGATACCAATACCGGAGTCCGCCACAGTGATGTCGAAGAACTGATGATCCGCATCCAGTGTCACTTTTACCCAGCCGTGCTCCTTATTATACTTAATCGCATTTTCCACCAGATTGGAAACGATCAAGGAAAGCTTCACTTCATCTACCGTTGCGGATACCGATCTGACACTTTCAAAAACCAGTTCGATATCCTGTTTTCTGGCAATCGGACGAAGGCGTTTCAGAACCTGCTCTACCAGCTGGTTCACGTCCACCTGACTGATATTCATATTTGCTGCCGTCTTGTCCATCTTAACCAGGGAAAGCAGATCATTGATGATCTTGTCTTCCCTTTCTATTTCTGCAGCAATGTCTTCCATAAACTCTTTATAATATTCCACAGGAACATCTTCCATGGCAAGCAGCGAGTCTGCCAGAACCTTCATGGATGTGATAGGGGTTTTCAATTCATGGGACACATTGGAAACAAACTCATCTCTGGAATCATCCAATACCTTCATGCGGCTCTGCAGGCTGTTAAAGGCATCACAGATATGTTCTGTCTCCAGATAATCATATACTTCTATGGGCGCATCCGTATATCCTTCTTTTCGTTCCCGGATGGCGCGGGTCAATTTCTCGAAGGGTCTTTCCAACAGATTGGCAATCAAAATGGCAAGTCCAAACACCGCAACAGCGATCAATACTTCGATCAACACAGCCTGCCTGTTCAGTATTTCCATGGTGGTCACAATGGTATCCGTGGAAACGCTGGTGAGCATAACGCCTCTCACTTTTTCACTGCTTTGGCTCGTATTGTCCAACTCAGTCAACTGTGCATCGTTGCGCATGGTCTCCACAATAGGCGTCGTGATCTCGATAAACCTGTTCTTTTTATCATACTTGGAAGTACCCTGGTTATTCAGACAGTTGATAACCTCCTCCGAGATCAGGATCTTCCCCTGACTGATGCCATAACTATCCTTTATCACACGCAGATCACTGTTGATGATCAACACCCGGCCATCATACAGATTGGAAAGCTGATTTAACTCGGCATCGATCACTTCTGCCGTATTCCCCTGCATATATCCGTATGTAATTAAGTGGTTGGCGATAACTTTTAGCTGATTGGAAATGTCCGACGTGCGAACAGCAACGGCACGCTCTTCATAATTTTGCAGAATAGCATGCCGCATAATCACACTGGGAACCAGTCCGGCTATTAAGATAAAGATAAAAAGATGCGCTTTTAAGCTGCGAAAGAATTCTAATTTCCCAAAAATCGTCTGCATCATGCAAAATAATACCCTACACCCCATTTGGTATGCACATACTTCGGTTCACCGGGGTTTTCTTCTACTTTCTCACGAAGTCTTCTGATATGTACATCAACTGTTCTTACGTCTCCCGGGTAATCAGCTCCCCACACCAGCTTCAGCAGTTTCTCCCTGCTGTAAACTTTGTTGGGATGACTGATCAACAGTTCTAACAGTTCAAATTCCTTTGAAGTCAGGTTGATTTCTTTATCCCGGATATACACTCTGTGACCATCGATATCCAGCTTCATATCCTTCACTTCCAGGAACAGATTCTCGTTCTTGGGAGCCGCCTCTTTTTTCGGCGACATACGTCTCATGATCGCTTTGATACGTGCTTTCACTTCCAAAATATTAAAGGGCTTGGTGATATAATCATCTGCACCATATTCCAGGCCAAGGATTTTGTCCATATCATCCCCTTTGGCAGTGAGCATGATGATGGGCACGTTGGAAAATTCGCGGATCTGCTGACACACTTCAAAACCATTCAGTTTGGGAAGCATCACATCCAGCAAAACAATGTCATATGTATTGGTTTTCGCCAATTCCAACGCTTCTTCGCCGTCGTAAGCACAATCCACCTGATAATTGTCCTGCTCCAGACTGAACCGAATTCCCTTCACAATCAATTTTTCATCATCTACTACCAGCACTCTGCTCATGAACTTATCCACCTATTCACTTCACACAAATCTGTTCTTTTATCTTCTCAAAGGTAGCCTGCTTGATGCCGTCTACCTTCATAATATCCTCTATTGCATTAAATCCGCCATTTTGTTCACGATATGTAATGATCGCCGCTGCTCTTCCCTGTCCGATTCCTGTTATGGTACAAAGGGTGGCTTCATCTGCCTGATTAATGTTGACCTTCTGCTGCACCATGTCCGGTGTGATACTGTTCTCTTCCTCTGCTTTTGCCAGAGAAACCACCTCCTGCTGCATCAGAATGTCTCCAGCCGCAATCCACTCTGCCGTCTGGGCTTTGGTGGGAATCTGGATCTTCATACCATCCGCCAGCATCTCCGCCTGGTTGACATAATCCCCATCTGCTTCGTCTGTAAATCCACCGGCAGCTTCCACTGCCTCAAAGATCCTGGACACGCTTGTCATCTCATAGACACCCGGATTCGCTACAGCCCCGCATACATGAACATATATTTTCTGTTCTTTTTGTGGTGCCAAAGCAGCTTCTTCCCTTTCGGCTACCATGGTCTGCTGTTCACCGTCAGGATTCCGGCCAGGCTCCTTCTCCCGCTGTTCCTGTTCCTGCGTTTCCAACTCCGGCTGCCCGACGCTCTCTACCGAAGCCTCTTCTACCAACTGTTCCGGCTGATTCAACTGAATCAACTCCTCCTTGGAGGTACAGCCTGTCAGAACGAACAAACATATCAACCATACAACAATATTACATTTTCTATTCCATCGATACATACTTGCATAGCTCCTTTCCAAAAGGAGGCCCCCTATGCAATTTTTATTGTACCTACTGGGAAAAGGAGTGTCTAGATGAAATTGAAAAAATGTGACACATTCTTAAAAATCCGTTCCGCAACGGATTGCCTCGTTTCTCTATTCCCATTTGAAAATGATCAGTCCCAGAACGGCCACTGCCATGCCGATTAACTTACGCACCTGAAAATCCGCTTTTTCTGTGCCAAATAACCCAAACAGTTCCAGCAAATAGGCCACAGCGATTTGGGCAATCACGATCAGCAGAACCGCTTTGGCAGGTCCCAGTTTATTCATTGACACAATCACCGAATAAGTGATGAAAACACCCATCACACCACCCGCCAGTAAATACTTGGGCGACACCTGTGCCAGTCTTGCCACATTCGTCCGATCAGCGAAAAGCCAGATCAGAAAGCACACCACAAAAGCACTGAACTGCACAAATGCATTAGCCAGCCACAAACTGGTCTGTTTGGTAAGTCCCGTATTCCACACTCCCTGGATGCTCATAACCGCACCCGATAAAACAGCAATGATCCAAGCCATACTCTTGATTTCCTATTCCGGGCGGTTTGCCGCCTATGGAATCCTCCACCAAAAGTATATCCCCGGATCATGATAAATATTCCCCTCTGCCGCTTTCAGACCGAGTGAAATTGCTCCCCAAAATATGCTGTTAATCGGATTCTGTATTCCCGGAATCCTCCGTCACCGGTTCTTCCAGGGTTTCCTCCTCCTCAACGATCTCTTCTACCGGCAAATATTCTTCTTCATAATCTTCCCCGGTGACCTGGGTCATAATCTCTTCGGAAAGCTGCTTCAAAATAGCATTGGCATTCTCGCCGTTCCAGATTCTGGAAAAAGCCACCTCCAGTTTCACCCAGTAATTACTGGTTTCGATCAGTTTGGCAATCGGTTCAGACTTCTTATATTCCTCCATAAATGCCAGATATTTGGGATTCTCGTAAGTAGCATCCAAAAGGGCTGATATTTTACCGGTTCTTGCCAGAAAAGCATCCCCATTCTTTGTTTGCTCCACCAGATATCCTGCAAACTCATTGGCTGCCTCCCGGTGTTCGGAATAGGCATTGATCACCACTGCATTGGTTACCGACAAGGTTCTTGCCTCTACCGTATCAGAAATATCCGGCAACAGGCACACCCCATATTCATAGGGAAAAGTTCCTTCTGCTTTTGCCGCCTCGATCTTGGCAATGGCATCCTGTTTGGCTACTGTGAAAACAATTTTACCATCGATAAAATCCTGTACAACGCCCTCATAACTTACCTCTTCCGTATCAATGGAAAAGAACTGATTCAGATTCTTATATAAGAGCATGCTGTTGATGGCAGTCTCATTATACAGATCGATCTGTGTAGGATCATCACCGTGGACTCCGCCCACAAGAATCGCATCCCCCACAAAGAAGTAATTGTGGAAAATGTCGTTTACATCCCACCGGAAAACACCGTCTACCTGTTCCGGTGCGTCATACTCGTCAGCAAAAGAAAGAAGTGCATCCATAGTGTGAGGTAAAATAGCCTCTACTTCTTCCCGGGACACTTCCGG
>CALZKI010000132.1 GCA_945787995.1 uncultured Lachnospiraceae bacterium
CTGAAGAACAGAATAATTCTGAAGAACAGCAGGAGCCTGTAGAACCCTTTGTGGGTGTCACAGAGTTTCTTTCTTATGAACCCAGTGATGTGAAGTCCCCCTATTTTAAGGATCCGGGCAAAAAGGCACTGACTACAACCTATCCCTATGAGACAGTTGACCGGGCGTATTTTCAGGATGCTGCTTTCATTGGTGATTCCAGAACCATAGGCTTGTTTGATTATGCAGGCTTTGATGGTGCTGATTTCTACGCAGACAATGGGTTCTGTGCCTACTTGTGGAAGAAAAAGGGACAGGTAACCTTACAGAATACCCATCAAAAGGTGGTATTGGAGGAGGCTTTGTCCCAAAAGCAGTATGGAAAGATCTATTTGATGGTGGGTATGAACGACTGCGGATATGGCACAACGGAAACCTTCAAAGAAACTCTGGAAGAAATGATTCAGATGATTGAAGACAGACAGCCAAATGCAATTATCTTTTTGACAGCCATTATGAATGTGACAAAAGAGAAGGACGAGCAGCAGGATTTATTTACGAAAGTGCATATCAATGCAAAAAATGTGGCAATTGCCGAATGTGCAAACGGAATCAATCGGTTCTATCTGGATTATAATTATTTGTATGAGGATGAAGAAGGTTATCTGCGGGCAACGGATTCCTTTGATGGTGTTCATTTATATGGAAGCAAATATGGACCATGGATTCAATTCTTTTTGGAGCATGGGATCATAAAAGGAGAGACTGCCGATGGCGGAGAAGAACATGATGCGAATCAATAAATATATGGCTGCCTGCGGTGTGTGTTCCAGACGTCAGGCCGATAAGCTTCTGCAGGAAGGCCGGGTGATGGTAAACGGACAAGTGGCTGTAACCGGCCGGGAGGTTGCGCCTACGGATCAGGTCATGGTAAATGGAAAACCCATACAGCTTCCGAATAAACCGGTGGTGTTGGCATATTATAAGCCTGTGGGTGTGGTTTGTACCGAAAAGGACAAGCATGCCAGGCGGGATGTCATACAGGAACTGGGATACGAAAAAAGAGTGACCTATGCCGGACGGCTGGATAAGGATTCGGAAGGTCTGTTGCTTATGACAGATGACGGCACTTTGATCGACAGAATGATGAGAGGTGCAAACAGACACGAAAAGGAATATATAGTCCGCGTGGATAGGGAATTAAATCAGGATGATATCGAAATTCTGAAAAAAGGTGTTTATATAAAGGAGCTTGAACAAAAAACACGACCATGTGAAATTGAAAAGCTTGGAAAATATACCATGAAAATCGTACTCACACAGGGATTAAACAGGCAAATCAGAAGAATGTGTGAGACAAGAAATTACAAAGTTCTCCAATTAAAACGGGTTCGAATTATGAATGTTTTTCTTGCATCATTGAAGCCCGGAGAATACCGTGAATTGGACGATGAAGAGTGCAAGATGTTATACAATCAGTGCAGATTGAACTATCCGTCCTGACCAAAAACATACCAATTCAGTGGCGGATGATACAGAAATTACAGTAGTATACAGGGACGAAAACAGAACCCGAAACGGGAAGAAAGCAGAAGGAAAACAGGGGAATGAAGCAGCAGGAAAAATCGAGCAGAATGCGGGAACTGGTGGACTTACTGAACAGAGCCTCCAAAGCATACTATGCACAAGATGATGAGATAATGTCCAACTATGAATACGACAGATTGTATGATGAACTGGTACAGTTGGAAAAAGAAACGGGTGTTATATTTTCTAACAGCCCTACTGTCAATGTGGGGTATGAAGCAGTAGATGAGCTTCCCAAGGAGACACATGAGAAACCCATGCTTTCTCTGGGAAAGACAAAGAGTCGGGAAGAACTGACAGAGTGGATCGGTGAGCAGCAGGGGCTGCTGTCATGGAAGCTGGATGGACTTACTGTTGTTCTCACCTATTTTGCAGGAAAACTTGCAAAAGCGGTCACAAGAGGCAACGGAGAGGTTGGAGAAGTAATTTCAAATAACGCACGTTGTTTTAAAAATATCCCGTTGACAATTCCTTTTCAGGGGGATTTGGTCCTTCGCGGCGAAGCGGTGATATCCTATTCTGATTTTGAAAACATCAATCAACAGATAGAACAGGTTGAAGCCAGATATAAGAATCCGCGAAATCTCTGCAGTGGCTCTGTGAGACAGTTAAATAACGAAATAACTGCGAAACGTAATGTGAAATTCTTTGCTTTTTCTCTGGTAAAGGCTGAGGGAGTGGATTTTTCCAATTCTGTTGAACGGCAATTTCTGTTTCTGAAGGAGCAGGGATTTGATGTAGTGCCTTACCTGAGAGTCAACAAGAATACTATGACGGAAGCCATATCCCGGTTTGAAAAGGAGATAGAAACCTATGATATTCCCTCAGATGGCTTGGTACTAACATATGATGACATTGCTTATGGCACTTCTCTAGGCTTAACTGCAAAATTCCCCAGAAATGCGATTGCATTTAAATGGGCAGATGAAACCCAGGAAACCGGGCTACTGGAAATAGAATGGAGCCCCAGCAGGACCGGGCTGATCAATCCGGTTGCTGTTTTTGAGCCTGTGGAGCTGGAAGGAACTACAGTAAGTCGTGCATCCGTGCATAACATCAGTGTGATGCGTTCCTTGAAACTGGGTATCGGAGACAGAATTCTGGTATATAAAGCCAATATGATCATTCCACAGATTGCGGAAAATCTGACAAAGAGCAATTCCATTGCAATTCCGAAGGTATGTCCTGTATGCGGCGGAGCTACGGAAATACATGACGAGAACGGTGTGCAGACCTTGTATTGTACCAATCCGGCATGTGCTGCAAAGAAATTGAAGGCCTTTACCTTATTTGTAAGCCGGGACGCTATGAACATTGACGGTTTGTCGGAAGCTACGTTAGAAAAATTCATCGGTCAGGGATTTATTCATGATTTTGCCGACATATATCATTTAGACCGTCATAAAGAAGTAATTGTCCAAATGGAAGGATTTGGCGAGAAGTCCTATCAGAAGCTGTGGGAGTCTATCCAAAAATCCAGAAAAACGGTGCTGCCAAGATTGCTGTATTCGTTGGGGATTGAAGGAATCGGTCTGGCTACGGCAAAATTGATTTGCCGTCATTTTGAGGATGATCTGGAAACCATGAAGGCTGCCTCAGAAGAAGAACTGGCAGAAATTGAAAAAGTGGGACCGGTTTTGGCTGCTTCCTTTTGTGCTTATTTCAGAGATGATAACAATGTGAAGCGGTTGCAGCTGCTGGTGGATGAACTGGAAATAGAAGTGCAGGAAAAGAATGATACAGAGCAAACCCTGGCGGGCTTGTCTTTTGTGGTAACAGGTTCTTTAAATCATTATGCCAATCGGGACCTGTTGAAAGAAGAAATCGAGCAGAAAGGTGGCAAAGTAACCGGCTCTGTAACCGGGAAAACCACCTGTTTGATCAATAATGATTCCATGTCTAACTCTTCGAAAAACAAGAAAGCCAAAGAATTGGGAATTCCAATTCTGACCGAGGAGGAATTCCTGGAGCAGTATATGTAATGAGAAAGAGAAACTCCAACGCATCAGCGCCGGAAAGGTAATAGAAACATTTACGTAGAAACACCACTCTATTGTGATAGTTGAACCGCTAATCAGGCATGACGTTATCAAATAGAGTGGTGTTGTTTTTTCGTAAATCGGGTTATTTTTCTACCTAAATATCTCTTACATCGTAAGGTGTTGTCTGATATACGTAGAAGTTAAGCCAGTTGGAATATAACAATTGTCCTGTGGAACGCCAGTTGACAATGGGAGCCTTTGAGGGGTCGTCATCCGGGAAGTAGTTCGCCGGCACCTTGGGATTCATCCCTTTGTTCAGATCACGGAAGTATTCCTGTGACAATGTATCTGCATCATATTCCGGATGGCAGGTGACGAAGAAGTGGCGGCTGTCACGTGTCTTTACGATAGTCACCCCGGCTTCTTCCGAGTAAGCCATCAGTTCCAGGTCCGGCACGGATTCTATCTTTTCTCTGGTGATACCCATAGCGCGGGACTGGGGAGCATAGAAGATATCGTCGAACCCTCTAAAAAGGGGAGATGTCCTCTTCAGGATCTTGTGGGCATAGACACCAGACAGTTTTTCTTCCATATCGTAGCGGTCCAGACCATAGTAGTAATATAATCCGGCGAAAGCACCCCAACAAAGGTGGAAGGTACTGTGTACATGTGTCTTGCACCAATCCATGATCTCACATAATTCATCCCAATATGCCACGTCTTCAAACTTTACGTAATCCAGTGGAGCACCGGTAATGATCATACCATCAAATTTCCGGTCTCTGATCTGGTCGAACGTGGTGTAGAAGGTATCCAGATGGCTGGCATCGGTATGCTGCGGCGTATAGCTTGCGGTCTGCAGGAATTCCACCTGAATCTGCAGCGGGCTGTTGGAAAGCTTTCTGAGAAGCTGGGTTTCTGTAACAATCTTGGTAGGCATCAAATTCAGAATCAATACATTTAATGGGCGGATGTCCTGATGCATCGCTCTGTATTCTGTCATAACAAATATATTTTCATCTTCCAATGTGTTGATAGCGGGAAGACTGTCTTTTACTTTGATTGGCATAGCGTTTCTCCTATCATATTTATGCAATAACGTCTCCACGTTATTGGCGGCGAGATATCGCTTCGGGCTTTTTCTCATAAAGCAGATACAGCTAGTAACATACCATATCAGTGGGCTTTTGGCAAGTTTCCACTTGTTTATTGTCTCTCTTCTGATGTATAATATTCGTTGGCAAAAGCCATGTTTCAGATAATCGGACATATGTTCCGGATTTGTGTTTTGACTTTTGTTCACTGTGGATGAATACAGTAGGTTATAAAGAACGTGGGAGAAGCTAATATATGGAGACTGCATTCCAGAAGGTTAAGGTACATAATGAGATAGCGTGGTGTGAGGTGAATGACCCGGTTGTTAAGGAACAACTGGAGAGAGTATTACTGAAAAATCGTGTTTCCTATTGTATTTCCTGGGGAAAACCAAGTTGGTTTCACCCTGATAAAAAAGAAAAGTGCACATTTTGCGTCAATCAGTTACAGCGTGAAACTGCGGAAGAAGCAGTTCAGTCATTGCCGGAAGATATGCTTTCCAAAATAGTATTTATTAACAGGAAAGTAGAAAAAATATACTATTAGGCATATGTATTCAATTCAGTAGTGAATGACTGATGGGACTGGAAGTAGAGAAATGATTGGGATAAGGTGGTTCTATGAGTTGTTGTGATACTTGTTGCAACTATGAATATGATGAGGATTACGAGTGTTATGTTTGCATGGTTGATCTGGACGAGGATGAAATGAGCAGATTCTTATCCGGAAACAACGATTCCTGTGCATACTACTCTCAGTACGATGAATACAAGATCGTAAGACACCAGATGTAAATGGCGATACATGTATACGAACATAGGGA
>CALZKI010000133.1 GCA_945787995.1 uncultured Lachnospiraceae bacterium
AAATTCCGAGGAATATAGGCATGGCTCTGACCTCACACAAATGATATACTTTTCTTATGGGAAAACGTTTCTATTTATGTGAAAAATCGAGCATGGACCTGCAAAAGCAGGAAGTGGAACCGGAACAGAAGTTTCAGTGTGATCAGAAGCAGTGGAAAGTTGTGGAGATAGAAGAGGCATTTCCTTTTGTGGGAAAGAATAATATGGTGGTTTCCATAGTAGGAGCAGGAGGAAAAACCACCTTAATGGAACACCTGGCAATGGCCTGCACCAACCAAAAGAGAAAAGTACTTCTGACTACAACCACGCATATTTGGAAGTCGGAGAAATGGCCCTGGTATCCTACTGCGCAAAAAGCGAAAGAAGCATTTTCGCAGAATGACGTGGTGGTTCTGGGAAAGCCGTGTACTTGTGGGAAAGAAAACTCCTCACAAAAGCTGGAGTATCCGGGCAAAGAAGAGCTTAGTTCCTGCATGGAGTGTGCAGATATCACATTCATTGAAGCTGACGGAGCAAGGAGTATGCCCTGTAAAGCACCGGGATTGCATGAACCGGTGATACCGGAGGAAAGTAATGCAGTTGTTGCAGTGATTGGACTGGGAGGCCTTGGAAAGCCTGTTTGGGAGGTATGTTTTCGCATCCCCCAGGTGCTACAGTTGCTGCAGATAACAGATGGAAATCATTGTCTGACCATAGAAGATTATGTCACATTACTGTGTTCAGAGAAGGGTGCAGGAAAAGCCGTAGGTCAAAGAGACTTTTATGTATTCTTAAACCAATGCGATACAGAGGAATTAAGAGAGGATGCGAAAAGGATTGCTATCGGTGTGCGGAAACAGTTGGGGGAAACTGTAAAGGACATTATTATTTCCGGCATCGAACAGTAAAAATATCGCAACGCTTTAGAGTTGACGAGTTGAGGAACAGGTAGATATGAAAGAAGGATGCATTGTTGTAAGAGGCGGTGGGGATATCGCCACCGGAACCATTCATAGATTGTGGAAAAGTGGATTTAAAGTGCTGGTTCTAGAAATAGAATATCCGGCTGCCATCCGGCGACAGGTATCTGTATGTGAAGCAGTTTATCAGGGAACTACTCTGGTAGAGGGCATGACGGCGGTTCGCATAAAAGATGTAAGAGAAGTGGATTCTGTCTGGCAGGCAGGAAACGTTCCGGTGATTGTGGATCCTACCGGAAAAAGCATTGATGAACTGAAACCGGATGTGGTCATAGACGCTATTCTTGCTAAGAAAAATCTGGGAACTACCGGGGATATGGCGCCCCTTACAATTGCTTTGGGACCGGGATTTGTTGCGGGACAGGATGTGGATTATGTGATTGAAACCAGCCGCGGTCACAATTTGGGGCGGATTATCTCGGAAGGACCCGCGAAACCCAATACAGGGATTCCGGGAGTGATTGCAGGATATAGTAAAGAGCGGGTTATTCATGCCCCCGGGGAAGGGATTATGAGAAACGCAGCTCATATTGGAGATGTTGTTAGTAAAGGCCAGGTAATTGGTTGGATTGAACAGACAAATGGGGAGAAAATACCTGTAGAGGCCACGATCCCCGGCGTGATCAGAGGTCTGATTCGTGATGCATATCCGGTTACAGCCGGGTTTAAAATATCGGATATTGATCCCCGAGAATCGGAGCTGAATAACTGCTTTACCATTTCTGATAAAGCACGTTGTATCGCGGGGAGTGTATTGGAACTGGTATGTGGTTATTGGATGAAAGAAAAGGAAGATTAGGGTTGGCATGACCAAAGAATTATGGTATCGGTTAAAAGAATTGCATGAACAGAGAGAACATGTCGTGTTGATGACCATTGTCAGCGGGGAAGGTTCAGTGCCCAGAAAAGCGGGAGCATATATGCTTTTGGGTGAGAGGGGAGAGCAACATGGAACGATTGGAGGCGGTGCAGCGGAATATCGTGCGCTGCAGCTAGCCCGGGATCTGTTGCAGAAGATGATTGAGAACACAGATATGCGAAATAAAAATTGTTCAGTTGCTCCTGTAATAAAACAATTCCGGATGGATGGCCAGGAAGTATTTGGCCGGGATATGATATGCGGAGGATATATCAGGGTTCTTTTTACGCCTGTTTTCAAAGAAGATCCGGAAGCTGACAAATGGATGGATGAAGGCCTTCGCCTGTGGGGAGAGCGGGAACAGTTCTTCCTTTTGCTACCCTTGGGAGACTCAACGGAAAGGGTGCAGGTTTTTTCCGCAGCTGCGTTGGATGAAAAAAGAAAAGAAGGATTCCTGCCGGAGGGCTTTGGTGCTACTCATTCTGCAGATAAGATGATCTGGGAAACAAACCATGGAAAGATATATGCCGAACAGTTTGGCATTGGGGGAAAAGTATATCTATTCGGAGCCGGTCATATATCCAAAGCTCTTGTGCCACTTTTGGAATCCATACAGTTTGATTGTGTGGTATTAGATGACCGGGAGGAGCTTTTGACCAAAGAGCGTTTTGATAAAGCGGCAGAATGCAGACTGGTTGATTATCAGGATATAGCAAAGTATGTTTCGGTTACGGAGGAAGACTATGTTCTTATCATGACACGGGGACACAGTTTTGACTATGAAGTAGAGCACTTTGCACTACAAACAAATGCCTATTACATCGGTATGGTTGGGAGTAAAAGAAAGATCGCAATTTCCCACGAGAAATTGCGATCAGAAGGTATTGATGAAGTATTATTGAATCGTGTGCATGCTCCCATCGGACTTCCCATTGGAAGCCGCACACCGGAAGAAATAGCTATCAGCATTGCAGCAGAACTGATTGCAGTCAGGTCGCATCAATGAAGAAACCATTGTAAGTTATTCTGCAGGCAACGGACGATATTTGGATGTGCCAACACATACGGTGGACTGTTCCAGACCATTGACATATGTAGTTACGTAGCTGTCGGCAGATAACGGCCCGGTTTTCTGAGCCCAGAATTTGTAGGTGGTTCCCGCCAGTGTATCGGAAGGCACCAGTACATTTACGGTAAGCTGTTTATTCTGGGTGTATGCCTGCATGATAACAGGGACATTATAAGGATTTCTAAAAACAAGGTCTTTTGAACCTGCGGAGATGGCAGCGTCCATACCAAGCGGGAGATAGGAAACAGGCATGCTGTGTGGGAAGCGTGCCAGAATCTCCAGACCGCTGTTTCTGCATGCATTATATATGGTAGAAGAGACCTGACAGATCCCTCCGCCTAAAGAGTCGATAATCTTGCCACCGGAGTAAGCGTGAGCGACTTTGTAACCGTTTGCTGCAGTACGGGGTAAAAACGTATCACTTACGGACACAGCCTGACCCGGCATGATGACCATATTCATACGGGAGGCAGCAACGTCAATATTGGTACTTCTGTTGGTGCCACTGGTTTTAAAGCTTGTTGTGCAGGTTCCGGAAAGTACGTAATTATCACTGTAGGACATATTCTGAGTTCCGGTACTGCGAACGATCAAGCTTTCATCCAGAGTAAGATGAATGTCCTCCGGTTTGCCCATAAGTCGCTTGTGGAGAATGCCAAGGAGCCAGTTCTTTGTCCCCGGAGCGATCTGAATGATGCTGGAAGAATCTGCTGAAACGTAGGTATTTCCCCGACGGAACAGATCCTGACGGTTGGTTACTGCCAGGGCGGCCAGATCATGATTCATGTTGGAGATAAAGATATCAACAAGACCGGTATCTTGCAGGACGCAAATACGCTCGTTACCCACTTGCTTTATCTGAACCGGGTACTGTGCCATTTCTCCGATTCCCATGCTACAGTTTATGCCATAACCTGTTATGTAAACACGATGATTCATCCAGCCTGCATTCACGTAGTTGGAATCTCCCAGGACTGTGCTAGCAATAACGGTTTCTTCTGCAGCATAAGAAGTGGATCCGGTGATGCAAAGCATCAGAAGTGCACAACAGAATGCGGCAACTTGCAATACTATATTTTTTTTCATAACATATCCTCACTTCCGGAATCATCCATATAGCAGCTATGGGGATAACTGCATGGAAAAATTCCCAAACGCATTATAGTTGTAATCATACCATATAAACCCGTATAATGGGTAAGAAAATGAATAAGAAATGTAAAAAGGATGAAATACTATTATAGTATGAGTGATAGAACAGAAAAAATAATAAATGCTACAGATAAAATAACATTTGCCGAGAGAGATTATCAGGAAACAGAATACGATTCAGAGAATGATTTCGAGTACGATTTAGTGAATCATTCCGACACGTTGCAAAGCCCGGAGAGTTTTGTACCGAACGATTTTATTTCGGAAGAAGAGCAGGAGGAACAGCTTCGTAAAGAGGCCAGAATGCAGCGCAGGGAAAGGATGCGTAAGGAGAAACAAAGGCAGCTTCTGATTCGGAGGCTGGTTTTGCTTGTCCTTCCGGTTGTCTGTATTTTGCTGGCTGTGATATTGATAACCGGTAGAAAGACTGCAGAGAAGCAGTTGGCACAGGAACAAAAGGACAGTGCCGGAATCGAGCCTGTCACCAGTACGGAAGTTTCTACAGAAGGAATAAGCCATAGCGAAGAGGATACTTTGGAACAGGACGACTTATCTGAAACGGAAGAAGAAAAAGCAGAAGAGGGATTTGTGGGAGAACAAACCGTATTTGCTGCATCCTTTGGGGATAACGTAAAACAGATCAGTGAAGAAGATGTGGAAAGTACTTATGCCATTGTGGTGGATATAGACAATGCACAGGTTCTTGCCGCGAGAGAGGCCAAAACAAGAATC
The DNA here is from genome assembly GCA_945787995.1 of uncultured Lachnospiraceae bacterium. Classification (GTDB taxonomy): domain Bacteria; phylum Bacillota; class Clostridia; order Lachnospirales; family Lachnospiraceae; genus Acetatifactor. The sequence continues at coordinate 4,772 of CALZKI010000133.1, forward strand.
AGTCCGGCATCCATGACGAAAATATTAACGGTTCTTGTGGCAGCAGAGCATATCCATAATTTGGACGATAAAGTGCCGATTACGATTGACATTACAGATTATGCATTTGCCAATGATTGCAGTACGGTGGGATTTTCCAAGGATGAGGAGGTAACCGTTCGGGATCTGATGTATGGAACAATTCTCCCTTCCGGAGCGGATGCAGCCGTGGCTCTCGCCAAGTATGTGGCAGGATCTCATGAGGCGTTTGTTGACCTGATGAACGAGAAATTGCAGTCCATGGGATTGTCAGCTACCACACACTTTACCAATTGTGTAGGATTGTATGATGAGAATCATTACTCTACTGTGTATGACATGGCAATGATTCTTCAGGCTGCTGTGGAAAATGATTTGTGCAGGGATGTGCTGAATGCCCATACCTTTACTACCTCCGGCACGGATGAACACCCAAATGGCATAACAATTTCAAACTGGTTTTTACGTCGCATAGAAGACAAGCCTGTACCGGGTGAGGTTTTGTGTGCAAAAACCGGGTTTGTAGTGCAGTCCAGAAACTGTGCAGCCAGTTACGGGAAAAGCAATTCGGGAAAAAGGATTATTTGTGTGACAGCAGATGCCCACAGCAGTTGGCGTGCCATCTACGATCATGTGGCATTGTATAATGCATTCATGTGAACTGTTCAGAGCCAT
>CALZKI010000134.1 GCA_945787995.1 uncultured Lachnospiraceae bacterium
GCTTCTTCAATTCCATCCAATAAAGTTCCGGCATATTCATATGCGCATCCGTTTGCATAGACAGCAACTTTTTTCTTCATGATTCTATCCCTTTGTTCTTAATTTTGGCTTTACATTTTCCTGCCAACCGGGTTAAAATCATTTGCAAACCCTGAGGGAGGAAAAATTATGTTTCAATTGTGGGTAAGACAATTCAAAAATCATCATGCCTTGCAGGAAATCGTTATTTCGGATGACTCCTCCCGCACCAGAACACAAAAGATATTTCATGCTCTGGAAGAGGCTTGTGTAGCCTTCGATTTGGGAAAGCCTATCTGGCTCGACGCAACCGTTTCTGATTTTAAGAAATATCGCAAAGCCCGTTTTCCACAGGACTGTTTCATCGAGAGCATTGATTTTGATTACCTGGAAATTCAGATATTGGAGGAAGACTAATCCTCATATCCGTTTGGATTGTGACTTTGCCAGTTCCAGGAATCGGCACACATGTCCCGAATACCGTACTCTGCGGTCCACCCCAGTTCTTCCTTTGCCTTTGTGGCATCTGAATAACATGTTGCAATATCGCCCGGTCTTCTGTCCTTGATTACATAAGGTATTTTTACACCGGTTGCCTCTTCAAAGTTCTTCACAATGTCAAGCACACTATATCCCACACCGGTTCCCAGATTATAGATCTTCAAACCTGCGTTTTCCTCAATCTTTTTCAGAGCCTTCACATGACCCTTAGCCAGATCAACAACATGGATGTAATCTCTTACGCCTGTTCCATCGGGCGTATCATAATCATTACCAAACACACCTAATTCCTTTAATTTTCCTACAGCGACCTGGGTCACATAAGGCATTAAGTTGTTAGGTATCCCATTCGGATTCTCACCAATCATTCCGCTCTTATGTGCACCGATTGGATTAAAATAACGAAGCAGGATCACATTCCAGGTAGGATCTGCCTTCTGGATATCTGTCAATATCTGCTCCAGCATGGATTTGGTCCATCCATAAGGATTGGTGCACTGACCTTTTGGGCATTCCTCTGTAATGGGAATGATCGCTGGATCTCCATACACAGTTGCCGAAGAGGAGAAAATGATGTTTTTTACTTCATGCTTTCTCATGACATCAATCAAAGTCAATGTGCCGGCGATATTGTTTTCATAATATTCCCAGGGTTTTTGCACGGATTCACCAACTGCCTTTAATCCTGCGAAATGTATGCAGGCATCAATTTTTTCTTTTGCAAAAATATCCTCCAAAGCCTTTCTGTCCAGGATATCTGCTTTATAGAAAGGCACTTTTTTTCCCGTAATCTGTGCCACTCTGTCCAGAGATTTCTCACTGGAATTGGCCAGGTTATCCAAAACCACCACATCATACCCTGCATTTTGTAATTCAATTACTGTGTGACTGCCGATATATCCGGCTCCGCCTGTTACTAAGATCGTCATATCAAACTCCTGTCTGCTTATTTTCTTTACTAAAAAGTTTTATGCTGCAAAGCAACAATCATTTCATCCATTGTTATGTTTTTATAACACAATTCCATTCTCTTCACATAACCTGCGGGCACTCTCCACTGAATCCACCCCTGTTTTATTCTTGATCGGTGCAAATTCTCTGTTCCGAACCACTTCAAAGGGAAGACAACTGTTTAACTCATGAATCATGTCTAAAACCAGCTGTTCAAATTTATATCCGTTAGGAGTGTCCGGTTTTTGCTCCTCCCCCTGTTCATCCAGATAAGGAATCTTCTTTTCCACCACATGCAAAGGCAGCTGTTTGGCCATAATTTCCTCCAAAGCACTTACTTTGAAAAGATAGTTCAGGATCACACCAAAGTAGTAAGCGGGGTCACCGTTTTCATCCTTTGCATTCATCAGTTCATCCGTCAGTTCATAGTATTCCACGATAGAGGGTCTTCCATCCTCCAGACACATCACTCCGACCTTTTCATCAGGAGCATTTTTCTTTACCACCTTGGAACCCACTTCAACATTCTTCTCTATGGTAGCTCCCACAAATACCGGGTCAGCAATGCGCTGCAGCACATTGTCCACAGCAAAGACATTCAGCCACTCCACACCGGACTCATGCACATGATCCAGGATACCCGCTCTGTCCATGGATATAAACCACCCCCCGTTTCCGTTGGGTGATGTAGACATCTTATATGGTTTCTCCAGAAAGATCTTTCCCTGATAATCTGTTGCGGGAGCCATTTCCTGCTGGAAGAAGAACACATAATCCGGATGGTATCCGAAATACTCTTTTTCCTTCAAAAAGGAAGTGGTGGCCAGGTGGTTCTTATCACTGGTCATCACATATAGCGGAATCCATGTGCCGGCTTCTTTCACAACCTCCATCAGATTGTCTATCAAACGCTGGAAGATAAATACTTCTCTGGTGATACCAATGTTATACATACCCTTTGGGTCATCGGACCCTAGTCTGGTACCCATACCGCCCGCCAGCAGAACTGCACCAACCTTCCCTGCTTTAATCGCTTCCAGTCCGGTTTTGCGAAAATGCTCTTTCTGTGCTTCAATCTCCTCTATCTGCATGGCAGGTAGCGGAGAAATTGTTCCTTTTTTCCCCAGTTCTCCTTTTCTTTCAAGGCAGCTGATTACGGAGAAATCAGTAGAATCAATCTGTTCCAACAGACTGCTTTTTTCAGAATCCGATAAGGAATCATAATACTTCAATACATGCTCCTGACCGTACGTTTTCAATTTTTCAAATGCCGCTTCGAAAGTCATCTCAGCATTCTTCCCCCTCTCGTGTGTTATCAAGTAATTCTACGAATTCCTGTTCCGGAATAGGCTTTGAAAAGTAATATCCCTGCAGATAATCACATCCATTCTCCGCCAGGAATCTCCGTTGTATCTCTGTCTCAACCCCTTCTGCCACTACACCGGCATGAATGTGATGAGCCATCTCAATAATGGCGCAGATAATGCCGTCTACTTTCTGATCCATTCCCAGTTTCTGCACAAATCCCATATCGATTTTCAAAATGTCGAAATCGTAATCCCGAATGGTACTAAAAGAGGAAAAGCCGCTTCCGAAATCATCTAACAGTATTTTCACGCCCTTTTCCCGCATGTTGCGAAGTGTTGCGCTGCTTTTACTGTTCATGGCCGCCCAGGAAGTTTCCGTCACTTCATATCGAAGCATTTCCAGATCGTCGTTCATGGCAGATATATCTTCCATCACGGAGTTCATCGTAATCTCATCATAGAAATCAATCCAAGACAAATTCACGGAAACCGGTACCGTAGGGGCACCTTTCCGCATACGTTCCTGCTGGAACTTTCGCACCGATCTGGCCATAAACCGATCCACCAGGGAAATGTACCCGTTCTCCTCCAATGCAGGAACAAAAAGTCCGGGGGAAACCATGCCAACACCGGGCTTCATCCAGCGAACCAGAGCTTCTGCGGATGCCAGCTTCCCTGTTTTAGCGTCGTAAATCGGTTGATAATAGACACAGAATTCGCCGTTTTCCAAGGCGTGATTTACAACAGATACTGCATTGGTCTTGGACAGATAAGCTTCCTTCATCTTTTCGTCAAATACCGCATAAGGCTTCGCATATTCATCCCGTATGTGCTGCTTTGCCAGTTTGGCCTGATCACACATACGATCCACACTCATGTTCTTATCCTGAATCATGTAAATACCGCATCGCCCATGGATGGATATCTTTCTCTCATTCAGGATCATATGAATATGACATATATTTTTGATTTCATTGAAGATTACGTTCTTCTCTTCCACCAGGCATAAGAAATGATCTGTCACGGCAATACGGCCGATCAACGCAGCCTTCAGCAAAGAATTGGAAAGATGCCTGGTAAACTCCTGTAACACCTTATCCCCGGCTTCATTGCCGAACAACTCGTTTACCGCCTTAAAGCCTTTGATATTAAAATATAAAATTGCGTAGTTTTTATCCGCATTTTTTCTGATGATCTCAGCCGCCCGGATACAAAAGCCTTTATATTTGAACAAGCCCGTCAGCTCATCAATCTCAAAGTCCCTTGTAACATCCTCCACAGTTGCAATAACAGTCTCCCTGTACTTATTCAAGTATGCATATCCGAATCTTCCAAGAGTAATATTGCCATTTTGGTCTTTGCTGTGTACCAGGAAGGAGTACTCATCCTCCTTTGCCAGTTTGGAACGGATAGTTTCAATGGAACTGTTCTTTAAAAACAGCTCTTTTTCTTCCTCCAATACGCGCCGTTCTGTTACCTCTTTGATAAAGGGATCGTAGGGTACATTTTCCATAATATCGCCCTGTTCTCCCCTGTCATTTATCAACAGGGCAAAGGCGGAATACTTCATATCAATAATACCCACACTGTCATAGGCATGCTGAATCATGTATGTGGCCAGCAAATCTCTGGCATAAACCGAAGATACATCTTCAAACTGGATTGTTGCTTCTACTTCCTTGGTGATTGGATTCTGACGCATATATACGGTGATTCGTAAGTATGTATCATCCTCTTTAGCACGCGAATAAATGGTTTCCACCGAAAAAGTAAGATAGCCTTCTCCAAACTGCTTCAGTAACTGCGGTCTGTTTATGGTATTTCTCACATTTTCCCGGCTGTCCTCTCTGGAAATGCGACTACATAACCAGTCCACCATATCATCGTAATCATTTTTCATAGAAACCGGCGGGCGCCCTTTTGTGTTATGCACCAGCTGCACATGGTTCTGTGTCAGATTTGCACTGAAAATCAGATAAGAACTGGATATCGCCGCCACAGAAGTGTCAATATGCTGATAGTATTGCTTCAGACGTTCTTTTTCCGCCAGACGCTGCTCGGAAATATCCAAAAGAGCCACAAAATAAGCCTCATGTCCACCCCATTGTATTTTTTGCGTGGTAATGTGATAGTAAGTCTGACCATCACCTGCTACCACTTCTTTGGTTCCCCCTTCTAAAAAGGTTTGCAGTGGGGCACAAGTTTCGCAGGGTCTTCCAATATTCTCACTGTGAATGCAGGCTTCATAGCAACAATGTGCCAAGGCATCCTTTCTGGTTGTCTTTGCCCACTCCAGATACTTCTCATTCACATACAACAGCTTATAGGTATCTGCATCGAAAACGTATATGATTCTGTCACTCTGTTCCGCCAGAAGCCCTACAGCCTTGGCAGCATCCTCTACCTGGATCAATTCAGACAGCAGGACCGTTTGTCCATTCATCTCGCCCAATACTTTTGCTCTGGAATGAACCCAAACATATCCCTGGGTTTTATGCACCATTTGAGAGGTATGACTGGAATATCTGCCATTCTCCAGATGTTCCATCAGGTACGTTTTTACCACTGCCGGATCAAATCCCCAGAAAGAACTCTGGGACATATCCTTCAGATACGCTTCGAATTCTTCCTCCGTATATCCCAACATCTCCGAAATTCC
>CALZKI010000135.1 GCA_945787995.1 uncultured Lachnospiraceae bacterium
TAAAGTGTAATAAAAAATCGGCTCACGTGCAAGGGTGAGCCGATGAAATAGATAAATAAATAGACGAACCACATTTTGACTCTCATGAGGTTGAGAGAGTATTACTTTAGATATTTTCAAGAATTTTAATCTCCGCATCCACATAGTTAAACTCTTCCTTGGGAAGTTCGCCTGTTGTCAGGTAATTGAAGAGTAAATCCAAAGGCTTGGAACCCTGCACTTCAGGTTCCTGACAGATGGTAGCGGCAATAACCCCCTGTTCTATCATTTCTCTGGTAGTGGCCACTGCGTCATTGGTGATAATGCGGATATCATAGTGGCGGCCGCTGGCAATCACTGCTTTGCAACCACCATATACACCACCGGCAGTAAAATAGAGGGCATTGATCTCCGGGTGAGAGTCCAGAAGTCGCCTGGTCTGCTCGTAGCTTTCAAAATCATCATCCTGATTGGTGATGGCAGCAGAAACCCGGATGTTTGGATATTTTTTTTGAATTGTGTCGGAAAATCCTGCAATACGCTGGGTATGACAAAGTACATCTCTGGATCCGGAAATGATGCCTACAAAAACCTGGCCGGATGTAATGAGATGCATCAGGCCCGCAGCAGTTTCTCCGCTATGATAGAAGTTGCAGCCTACGTATGCAAGCCGCTCTGTATTCTCAATGTCGGTATTCAAGGTTACCACCGGAATGCCCAGACTGAAAAGACGATGAATCTCTTTCCGGATACGATTATCGTTGTAGGGGGTAATGGCAATGCCGTTTACACCTTCCGCCACCAGTTCCTGGATCGCCTGAAGTTGGGCTATGGCATCGTATTCTGTGTGTTTGACAACAACAGTACAGTTGTAGCTTTCCAATTCCGCTGCCTTCTGCCGAACACCCGACAACACATCGTCGTAAAAAGGCGTGCCCACTCCAAGAAGCACAACTCCCAGCATAAGGCGTTTCTTCTGGGCTGCCAGTATGGTTCCTGCCAGGTTGGGCTTATAGTTTAGTGCTTTGGCAATTTCCAGGACCTTTTCTTCTGTTGTGGGATTGACTCCGCCACGCTTGTTCAGGACTCTGTCCACAGTGCCCCTGGATACACCTGCAAGCTCGGCGATCTCTTTGATGGTTGGCATAATAATCTAACCTCCCCCTATGTTTTGTGACAATAAAGAACAACTTTACGACAAATTATCACAAAATGTTCCCAACACTAAAACCCTATCACAAATAGCACGCGCACGTCAATTTATCAAAATGCACAAAGACAGAAGGTGGGAAAAACAGGAGAAAAGCCGAAAATGCGGGGTTCTTTAGCACACTAAAACATGGATGAATTGGTGATTTTTCCGAATTTCCATATGGATATTGCATTTCCTACAAAGGAGGCTTACAATAATAGTGTGTGTACGGGCACGAAAAAGCACAAAAGTGCACGAAGAGCAAGGAGGATTAAGATGCTTTACATTGGTGTTGATTTAGGTACTTCTGCCGTAAAACTTTTATTAATGGATGGCGAAGGTAAAATCTTAAATATTGTTTCAAAAGAGTATCCTTTATACTTCCCCCATCCGGGTTGGTCTGAACAGAAACCTGAAGACTGGTACGAACAGAGCATTGCAGGTATCAAAGAACTGATTGCTGACTTTGACAAGAGTCAGGTTGCCGGTATCAGTTTCGGCGGACAGATGCATGGTCTTGTTATTCTGGATGAAAAGGATCAGGTGATTCGCCCGGCGATTCTTTGGAACGACGGACGTACCACAGAAGAATGTGATTATCTGAATAACGTGATCGGAAAAGACAAATTATCCGAGTATACAGCGAATATTTCCTTTACAGGATTTACAGCGCCAAAGATTCTCTGGGTAAAAAACAAGGAACCTGAGAACTTTGCAAGAATCAAGAAGATTATGCTCCCTAAGGACTACATTGCATACAAGCTTTCCGGTGTTCATTGTACGGACGTGTCTGATGCATCCGGTATGCTGGTATTCGATGTTAAGAATCGCTGCTGGTCCAAAGAAATGTGTGAGATATGCGGAATCACAGAAGACATGCTTGCAAAAGTATTCGAAAGCTATGAAACCGTTGGCACGATTTTGCCGGAGATTGCAAAAGAACTTGGCGTGCCGGAGACCGTTAAGATCGTTGCCGGTGCAGGAGACAACGCAGCAGCTGCTGTTGGCACAGGTACTGTCGGTGATGGTATGTGTAACATTTCTCTTGGTACATCCGGAACAATTTTTATTTCTTCCAATAAGTTTGGCGTTGATGAAAACAATGCATTGCATTCCTTTGACCACGCCGACGGACATTATCATCTGATGGGCTGCATGTTAAGTGCTGCTTCCTGTAATAAATGGTGGATGGATGAGATCATCGGAACCAAGGATTATGCAGAAGAGCAGAAGGCCATTACAAAGCTTGGTGAGAACCATGTTTACTTCCTCCCATATTTGATGGGTGAAAGATCTCCACACAACGATCCTCTGGCAAGAGGCACTTTCATCGGTCTCACCATGGACAGCACAAGAGCAGACATGACCCAGGCAGTTTTGGAAGGCGTTGCGTTTGCACTCCGTGATTCTTTCGAGGTTGCTAAGTCTCTGGGTATTAAGATCGAACGTACTAAGATCTGTGGCGGTGGAGCAAAGAGCCCGCTCTGGAAGAAGATGATTGCCAATATTCTGAACCTTAAAGTGGATGTTATCGAGAGCGAAGAAGGTCCTGCCATGGGTGGTGCAATGCTGGCAGCTGTAGCGAATGGTGAATTCGCTTCTGTGGAAGAGGCGGCAGCAAAGATCGTAAAGATTGTAGATACGGTAGAGCCGGAACCGGAACTGGTTGCGAAATACGAGGAAAGATATCAGCAGTTTAAGCAGATTTATCCTACAGTAAAAGCACTGTTCCCCAAGATTCAGTAGTAACTTTATTTCTTATAGACGAGATGAAAGGTTACATGTTATGAAACAAAACATTCCCCGAGATTGTTCGGGGAATGAATAAAATATAAGGAGGACCATGAAATGGAAATCAAAAAAATTACAGACCCCGCATTCCGAAAATACGGTCGTCTGGTAACAAATGTTGATTTTACAGAGCTGATTGAGGCTTTGAAGGAACATACCTCTATTCCTGAAGGAGTAGCTTATGAACCTTCTGTACCGGCACTGGAAGCAACAGCAACTGCGGCACAGCTTAAGACAATTACATACGGCGAATTGCCTATCCAGGTAGGCTATTGTAACGGTCATAACACAAAGCTGAATGCTTTGGAGTATCATAGAAATTCTGAGATCAATGTGGCTGCTACGGATGCTGTTCTGTTGGTGGGTATGCAGCAGGATATCGCAGATGATTTTACTTATGACACTTCCAAGGTGGAAGCATTCCTGTTACCTGCCGGTCAGGCTGCTGAGATTTATGGTACAACACTTCACTATGCTCCCTGCTCTTTGGATCCGGAAGGCTTCAAAGTGGGAATCGTTCTTCCGGCAGGAACCAACTATCCGTTGGATGAAAAGCATGAGCCCGGTGAGGACAGACTGATCACAGCAAAGAACAAATGGTTAATCGGCCATAAGGATGGCGGATTAGACGAAGGTGCGTTTATCGGACTCATTGGTGAGAACCCTGATATTGCAAAATAATTGATTCGTTCATTGCCGCTATATGAAGCGGATGAAACATAGCCAATCCAGGTTGGTAAAAAGTTCATTACCTCGTTGAGTCGAGGAAAAGGAGGATAAACACATGAACAACATGAACAATATTCCACAGGTTAAAGTTGGTATCGTTGGTGTAAGCCGTGACTGCTTCCCTGCTTCTCTTACAATCAACAGAAGAGCAGCTTTGGTAAAAGCATACGCAGCAAAATACGATGCAGCTGACATTTATGAATGTCCTGTAACTATTATCGAAAGCGAAATCGATATGGTGAACGCTCTGGAAGATATCAAGAAAGCAGGCTGTAATGCTCTTTGCGTATATCTTGGTAACTTCGGTCCTGAAATTTCCGAAACATTACTTGCAAAACACTTCGATGGTCCTGTTATGTTCTGCGCAGCTGCAGAGGAAACACAGGATAACCTGATCCAGGGTCGTGGTGATGCATACTGTGGTATGTTGAATGCAAGCTACAACTTAAAACTTCGTAACACAAAAGCATACATTCCGGAATATCCTGTAGGCGATGCTGAAGATTGTGCTGACATGATCAAAGAGTTCCTGCCAATCGCTCGTGCTATCGTTGGACTTGCAAACTTAAAGATCATTTCCTTTGGTCCAAGACCTCTTAACTTCCTTGCTTGTAACGCTCCTATCAAACAGCTTTACAACCTTGGCGTTGAAATCGAAGAGAACTCTGAATTGGATCTGTTTGAAGCATTCAACAAACATGAAAATGACCCTCGTATTCCTGAAGTAGTTGCAGATATGGAAGCTGAACTTGGTGCAGGCAATAACAAACCTACCATTCTTCCTAAGCTTGCTCAGTACGAGTTAACACTCCTTGACTGGATCGAAGAGCACAGAGGTTATCGTCAGTATGTTGCTATTGCAGGAAAATGCTGGCCTGCATTCCAGACACAGTTCGGTTTCGTTCCTTGCTACGTAAACAGCCGTCTGACAGGACGTGGTATTCCTGTATCCTGCGAAGTAGATATTTACGGATGTCTGTCCGAGTTCATCGGTACAGCTGTATCTGATGATATCGTTACATTGCTTGATATCAACAACTCCGTTCCGAAGGATATGTACAAGGAATCTATCGAAGGTAAGTTCCCTTATGCATTCACAGACACATTCATGGGCTTCCACTGTGGTAACACATGCTCCAAGAAACTGTCCAAGTGCAGCATGGAATATCAGTTAATTATGGCTAGAGCACTTCCTGAAGAAGTAACACAGGGTACTTTGGAAGGTGACATCGCTCCCGGTAAGATTACATTCTATCGTTTACAGTCTACAGCTGACAACATTCTGCGTGCATATGTAGCAGAAGGTGAAGTTCTTCCTGTAGCTACAAGATCCTTTGGTGGTATCGGTGTATTCGCTATTCCTGAAATGGGAAGATTCTATCGTCATGTCCTGATTGAGAAGAATTATCCTCACCATGGTGCTGTTGCATTTGGTCACTTCGGAAAAGCTCTGTATGAAGTATTCAAATACATCGGTGTAGATGTAAGTGAAATCGGTTACAACCAGCCAAAGAGCCTTCCTTATCCAACAGAGAATCCTTTTGCATAAAAATGAGATAAACTCATTTTGAAATGAAGATTTCTTGCAGGATGAGTCATCCGATAGTAAGAGTTCATCATGTGGGAGCAGGGGTTATTGCCCCTGCTCCTTTTTGTTTGCGCGCCATGGGCGCGCTCTAACGGGTGAAAGTCCCGAACATACCC
>CALZKI010000136.1 GCA_945787995.1 uncultured Lachnospiraceae bacterium
ACTTCCGGTCAGGATAGTGTTTTTATCTCTTCAACTTATTGATGCGGCTCAGATTATCCAAAGCAGCATGCAGTGTTTCGTCCTTCTTTGCAAAGTGCATGCGGATCAAGTGGTTCACGTCTTCCCTGAAGAAGCTGGAGCCGGGAACGGCACCAACGCCTACTTCTCTGGCAAGGTCGATGCAGAATTCCTCATCATTCTCGTAGCCGAATTGGCTAATGTCTACCATTACATAGTATGCACCCTGTGGCTCCGTGAAGGTAAGGCCGATATCACGAAGCCCGCTTGTGAACAGGTTCTTCATATGGGTGTAGTGAGCCTGCAATTCCTGATAATAGGAATCCTCGAACTGAAGACCGATCACAGCAGCCTCCATCAGCGGAGCGGCAGCCCCCACGGTTAAGAAATCATGTACCTTTTTTACCCGGTCAATGATCTCCGGATTGGCTATCACATATCCCAGTCGCCAGCCGGTGATGGAGTATGTCTTGGACAGGGAAGAACAAATGATAGTACGCTCCCTCATGCCGGGCAATGTAGCCATATAGGTGTGCCTGTGTGGCTCATAAACGATATGCTCATATACTTCGTCAGTAATCACATAGATGTCATATTTGATTGCCAAATCAGCGATCACCTTTAACTCCTCATAGGTAAATACCTTACCGCATGGATTGGAAGGGTTGCAGAGAATCAACGCCTTCACATTCGGCTGCTTCATGGCATCTTCCAGTACATTTGCGTCAAAGGAGAAGGTGGGTGGAACAAGCGGCACATAAATGGGTGTGGCACCGCTTAAAATGGCATCTGCACCATAGTTCTCATAAAAGGGAGAAAATACAACTACTTTATCTCCCGGATTGCAAACACTCATCATGGATGCCATCATGGCTTCGGTACTGCCGCAGGTAACAACGATTTCTGTGTTGGGATCCACATCCATGCCGGAGAAGTGCTTCTGTTTCGCTGCAAGTGCTTCACGGAAATTCTGGGCACCCCAGGTCAGAGCATACTGGTGAGGACCCTCCGGAGCGATCCGGGACAAACGGTCTGTGATGGCTTTGGGCGGGTCAAAGTCAGGGAACCCCTGTGATAGATTCACGGCGTTGTATTGAAGGGAGACTCTGGTCATACGTCTGATGACAGAGTCGGTAAAAGAATCGGTTCTCGTGCTTAAGGGTTTCATATGGTCACCTTTCTGTGGTAAGAGATTGTCCATAGTTTGCACCCGGAAAATGCCGCGCATGTTCCCTGAATTGGCGTATTTGACATACGTTATCTATGAACAAACCTATTTTAGGTCATATTAGACAGTCGGGCAATAACCTTTTGGAAGTTCCCTGTATTTTATGGTAGAATGAACCTATTCAGAGGCATTGCAAAACGAGAAGGGCAAATAAATATTCTTTGGCCGAATTGTGTTTCTGCAACAGACATATAGGTTTTGCGTGTAAAGAAACAATTACGAAAAGAAAGTCATGACACAGGGATGGGCTTCTATGGAAATGATCAAAGCTACAGCATTACAACAGGATATGGAGACAGAAGTGTATAGTGGCATCTTTTTTGCGGAAGATGAGGACGATGCGATCAATCAGCTGGAAGCTTATCTGCGGGAGAACCACATTGCCTATGAATTTTGCATGGCAGAGACTTTGGCATAATCGTCGAGAACCGAGAAGACAAGGGCTTCTGTAGCCAGCGAGAGAAAGTGTTATTGCATGAATGAGTCTATCAAAAGGAAACCTGCCCATCAGAGAAGAGGGCGCTGGATCCTTCCAACCTTGCTTGCTCTGGTGCTATTGGCTTTTTTGTCAGTGCAATGGGCAAGGCAGAATAGAGCGTTATCTTATCAGCCTTCCTTCCAAATACCGGCGTGGGAAGGGCAGGCATATATCCCATGGAATGAAAACAAACCCTTTTTTCAGGAAAATGAGCTTACAACGCAGGCTTATGCTTCTTACAGTGAGCTGGATCAGTATGGCAGATGCGGCGTGGCAACGGCGTGCCTGTCAAAGGAGCTGATGCCCACAGGGGAACGGGGGTATATCGGCATGATAAAACCTGCCGGCTGGCATACCGTGAAATATCCGGAACAGATCGAAGACAATTATTTGTACAACCGATGTCACTTGATTGCCTGGTGCCTGGCAGGAGAAAACGCCAATGAGAAAAACCTGATCACCGGAACCCGTTTCATGAATGTGCAGGGCATGCTGCCTTTCGAAGAACAGGTTGCCGGGTATATTGAAAAAACAGGGCATCATGTGATGTACAGAGTGACGCCCATATACGAAGATAAGAACCTTCTGGCTACCGGCGTTTTAATGGAAGCATTTTCAGTGGAAGATCAAGGGGAAGGCATTTGTTTTTGCGTCTTCTGCTACAACGTGCAGCCCGGGATTGCCATAGATTACAGAACCGGCGAAAGCCATGTGACGGAATAGAATGATGCAGGATCAGTATGGAAGAAAACTGAATTACTTGAGAATATCGCTGACCGACAGATGTAACCTGCAATGCAGGTATTGTATGCCGGAAGAAGGCATTTGCACCATAAAACAGCAGGACTATCTGACCTTCGATGAGATCCTTCGTCTGGTTCGTATCATGGCCGGGCAGGGAATTCGAAAGCTTCGACTTACAGGCGGCGAGCCCTTTGTCAGAAAGGGTGTACCCAGGCTGGTGCAGCAGCTCTGTGCAGTGGAAGGAATAGAAGAAGTGGACATTACCACCAATGGAGTGGCTTCCCGGGATATTGACTGGAAACAGTTGGTGGAATATGGCTTACATGGTGTGAATATCAGTCTGGATGCCCTGGATCCGATTATCTATCAGCAAATAACCGGTGTAGATGGTCTGGAACAGGTGATGCAGACCATACAGGATGCCTTAGCTGTGGGGCTTCGGGTGAAGATCAATTGTGTTCCGGTTTGTGGAATCAATGAACAGGAGATTATATCTGTGGCACAGCTGGCAAGGAATTATCCGATAGATGTTCGGTTTATCGAGCTGATGCCCATCGGCACCGGTGCCCGCTGGAAAGGTGTGGATAGCCGGCAGGTTATGGATCGGCTGGAAAGTGTTTTTGGCCCCTTGGAACCGGCAGGGTCGGCAAACTGCTCCGAAGAAGCAGTAGGTCCGGCAATCTGCTACAGACCGGAAGGATTTGTGGGGCGGGTTGGATCGATCAGTCCTATGACCCATCCGTTTTGTGCCTCCTGTAATCGCCTCAGGCTCACCGCTGACGGAAAATTGAAAACCTGTCTCTATTACGATGAGGTTCTGGATCTGCGAGAACTCTTGCGGAACGGTGCCACTGACGCTGTGATAGAGAAAAGGATTGTGGAAGCGGTCTATGATAAGCCGGACAGGCATCGCTTTCAGGAAGCAAATAAGGAGATGTCAGAGCCCACAGGAGACGGTTCAGAACAGAAGTATGCAAGAAATCACAAAAAAATGGTGCAGATAGGCGGATAGTATGACAAGTCACTCAGAAATGAGGATAGTGTGAAAATCTGTTCAGAAATGAGGATAGTATGAAAATCTGCTCAGAAAAGAGGGTACAATGATTCAAAATATTGTTTTAGATATGGGAAATGTGCTTCTATATTATGACCCGGAAGTGCCACTGGACTTCTTCTGTGAGAGCGAAGCGTCAAAGAATGTGATTCGGAAGGAATTGTTCGAAGGACCCGAATGGGCTATGGGAGATCGGGGCGATATATCGGACAGAGACCGGTATGACCTGGTGAAGGTCAGAGTGCCCGGGAAATATCATGAGGAACTGAAGCGTTGTGTGGATGGCTGGGATATCTGCATGACGGTAGTGCCGGGGGCAAGAGAATTCTGCAAGAAGATGCGCAAAGCCGGAAAGAAGCTGTATGTTCTGTCCAATGCTTCGGATCGATTCTACGATTATTTTACCAGATTTCTGCCGTTAGATTATTTTGACGGGGTTGTAGTGTCGGCAGATGTGCGTATTGTTAAGCCGGATCCGGGAATCTATCAATATCTGCTGGATACCTATACATTAAATCCCGAAGAGTGTCTGTTCATCGATGATCGGGAAGATAATGTAGAAGGAGCCAGACAGGTGGGTATGCAGGCCATACAGTTCCGGGATGATTTTGGAGTCATAGAGGAGCTGGTTGCCTCAGAATAATACGAGAGGAATGGGGGTTCCATGGTGGGAACACAATTCCGAACAGGACAAATAGGAAATGGGTATGAAGGAAAGAAAACACACTGCCAAGTACATATTGTCAGGGATACTCTTGCTACTGCTGGTAGCAGGGGTTGTTTTGTGTGCACTGCTTTTCTTTTTCCCCGGCAATAAAACGGACAACCTTTCCCGCATGGGAGGCGTGAAGGTTACCTGCGACAGTGTGGAAAATGAGACATTTTCTGCCAAAAAGGCGATTGATGGAGATCGCACAAGCAAAGAATCCAGGTGGTCCAGTGAAAATAACAGAGAAAGTGCAGCTCACTATCTGCAACTGGCATTTCCGAAGGAAGTAACGGTTTCGTATGTGGTGCTTTATTGGGAGCGTTTGAACGTGAACGGCTACGGTATCGAAGCCTCTTCGGATGGGGAACATTTTGAAGTGCTTCATTCGTTCAACCGGGCACCTTCTACCAACCGGCAGGAAATCGTTTTTGAACAGCCAACCAACCTGAAATACCTTCGTATCTTCACCACAAGTGTGCTGCAGAACGAGGAAGATTTAACTGTATATTATCAGAATGTTTCCTTATACGAAGTCGAAGTATATGAGAAGACGCCGGCTGCTTATCAGTTGGAGGCTCCCACCATTGTCACAAGGGAAGATGGCAGCAGATATCTGGAACACCCCGCCGCTCCGGAAGGCTACCGGGTTTCCTTCCTTGGAGCAGACCTGGAGCAGATCATTGGGGAAGACGGAACCGTTTATGACAATATTGAAGAAAAGACAGTGACCGTAGGGTATCGCGTGCAGAAGGTATTGTCGAATGAGGAAACAACCAAGCAGGAAAACGCCCACATGCCGCAAGCTGTTCAGTCAATGGTCAAGAGACTACATGGGGAGTCAACTACAGAAGCAATAGAAACTTCGTTCAAAATAACAGTACCGGCACGAGCTTCGCAGGCCGCCCTTTCAGACGGTGCAGGAGATGACACAGAAAAGCGTGTAGAAGGCAGTGCAGCAGGCAATACGGAAGGTGACACAGCAGTCGATACCGAAGACACCACAGAAGTCAATGTATGTCCCCAAGTGGTACCTGAGATTGCAGAATGGCGTGGCGGTT
>CALZKI010000137.1 GCA_945787995.1 uncultured Lachnospiraceae bacterium
GGCAGGCTGTTTTGCCATGGGTATGGATATCGACCATGCATTCAATGGAACCGGCGGATATGATGTGGTGCTGGATCTCCCTATGAAACCAAAATCTACGGAAGAAATCAGGAGCTTTGTGATTGCTGCCGAAATGCCTTTCATCATCAAAGGGGTTCTGAGTGCCCATGATGCGGAAAAGTGTGTGGAAGCCGGCGCAAGAGGTATCGTGGTTTCCCACCATCACGGTATTATGCCCTATTCCGTGCCTCCGCTGATGGTACTTCCTGAAATCGTGAAAGCAGTGAACGGACAGATTCCTGTCTTTGTAGACTGCGGTATCGTCAGTGGTGTGGACGCTTTTAAAGCTTTGGCTCTTGGCGCCACAGCGGTTGGCGTTGGTCGGGAACTAATGGGACCATTAAAGGATGGCGGTTTTGCCGTGGCAAAGCGTATTCAGGAAATGACCGGTGAACTGAAATCCATTATGGCAAGAACCGGAGCAAGATCTTTGAGGGATATTGATCCCAGTGTCATACATTTTAGAAATTTTTAGGTTTAGAAAACCCCCTTTACTATCCCGAAGTACTTTCGAGAAGATCATTCTGCTATGGAATGCAGAGAATCAAAAAACTCTACCCAAAGGTCACTTGCCTGGTGCAGGTTTCCTTTCGGTAGAGTTTGTTTTTGCACAAATCTGTATAAATTATTCTGCCAGAATGAATTAGCTGATATTAATATGCAAAATGGCAGCATACAACAAATCATTCTATCGTATCTGCAGTATCAGGGTCCCTTTTTGCCAATTTCTTTTCCACCAAAATCACTATGATTGCAATGACGGCAATGAGTGTTACTATTACAAGCGATACATTCCGTAGGAAACGGTAGGTTTGCGCCAGTTCCGCATGTTCTTTCACCTTATTGCTGTAGCGCAGTGTGTCCTGAGCGATAGATGATACAGTTCCTTTTTCGAAGATGTCCCGCAAAGGAGTCTCTACCAGTAATTCCCGATAGGGAGTATCCAGACCATAGGTGGTCAGCTCCATGTAGCAGTCGATGGCCTTTTGTCTGTCATCCTGGACGATGGACAGGAGGTCCAGTGCGCTTAAGGCAGAGGTAGCATAACTGATGTAGTACATGGGAGACTGGAAGGTGTGGGATACATCCACCCAGGAATAGCCAAGGGTTGTAGCGTATGCATCGGCATAGCCGTACTCTGAAGCCAACTGCGAGAATATCTGATTCAGTTCCGGTACGGATAACGCATGGTCGGCAGCGTATACCTGATTCTGGAATTCATCATACAGGCAGCCTTCAATGACGGAGGATACCATATTGTACAGAACCATCATGCGTGCGCTGTCGCCCTTTTTGTGAAACAGCTTATCGCTGTATTCCAGGAACAGGATTTCCATGCCCTGAGAATGAATCTCGGCCACATCCATATTCACCGCATCGGTTAGTGCATGCTTGTTGTTATGGTATGCATTGTTGTAATGACCGTATTCATGAATCAGCACACTGTAATCGTAATAATTACGGTTGGGATTATAGAAAATCACAGGAGCCTGATAGGTATACAGATAATCGGTATAGCCCATATCCATTTTGGTGTCGGAAGCATCCATGTCGTAAAGATGATGGGAGGTCATGTATTCAAAGGCTTCTGTTAATTCCGGGTCAATTTTTGGCAGATATTTTGCCACATCTTCTACTACCTTATCGTCAGTAAGCTCCGGCATATCCATCAGGTCATAATCGATCAATTCGATGGTGGTATTATAGATTTCGGGCATAATGGGTACAAAGTTTTCTTTGACCGTTTTGTACACATTTTGGATTTCTTCCGTGGAGTAATCTCTGCCATAGATTTCACTGTATGCATATTCAGCGTAGTTGGCAAAACCATCCAGAACGGCCTGCCGGTTCCGGTTTGCTACCAGATCCAGATAGATCGGAGCAAGCAGGTCATTTCTGGCTTTTGCCAGACCATCGTTGACTTCTATATATTTTTCGTAATCCTCAGCCAGCTCGGGATCGGTATCCAACATATCTGCAGTCCAGGTTTTTCCCGCACTGTCTGTATAGGTAAAAGTAGTGCTGCTGGTCTGATCATATTTCTGAACCAGCCGGTTTTCCTGTTCGGCTAACTGCTTTTCCTCTTCGGTCATATCTTCGTAATTCAGATAGTATTCCAACAGATCTTCATTATTCAAAGCATTAGCAATCACATCATAGTAGGGGGATTCCAACACGATATGCAACGTGTGGCCAACCCGGTCAGCCAGATCGGTTACCAGAAGGGACATTTCTGTGTCCACCTGCTGGTATTCTTCATGATTTACGTCATTGTAGTAGCGCAGGCTGTTGAGAGAACGCTGGGTTACCACCTGGTCCAGTTCTTCCACAATGGTCTGATAGCAGCTCAAAATAGCATCCTGCTGATTGGATTTCTGACAAAGCGTCTCCATGGTTTCCAAGGTGTCCAGCAGATGATTGGCGTCATAACCGGTATAGGACATGTCTTCATAGGAGGTATCACTATGTACCATTTCGGAATCCGTATACCATTCTGCCTGTACGGTAAGCGGCATGGAAAAAAGAATTCCGGTGCATAGGGTAAGTGTCAGACAGATAGTGATAACAGACCATAATCTGTTGGAAGTGATGCCACCTCCAGCTTTTTTGGAAAATGGATGTATCTTGCAGAAAATAGAGTGTAAAATCATAAAAAATCCTCTCAAAACAGGGCTATAGTACTGTAAGTATATTCTTTTTTGTCGCTTGTTACAACCTATTAAGAATGGTATACTTGTCCTGTATATTTTGAAGAGAAAAAGATAAAGCAGATGCCTGAAGGGCCTCGGAAGTCCTTGGCAGGTTGGGGGAATGCTTTTAGGAGGAGAAACGTTATGAATGTTTTTGTAGTATTGCAGCAGATGCTGGTTCTGCTGACCATGATGGCACTTGGATATTTTGTGTATCGAAAAGGATGGTTGAATGACGAATCCTATGGACATGTTTCCAAAATATGTGTCAATATTTTGAACCCCTGTATTGTGATTTACGGCGTGATAGGGAAGGATTCCAATCTGCCGGGGCAGGTTGTGGTACAGAATCTCATCTTCATGTGCATATATTTTGTTATCTTGATTCTGCTAAGTAAGCCGATTATAAGAATGCTGAAGGTGTCAAAAGGGAATCGGAGCATTTATGAATTGATGCTCATTTTTTCTAACGTAGGATTCATGGGAATCCCCGTAATTTCCAGTATTTTTGGACAGGAAAGTGTAGTACTCATTGCCTTTTATATGCTGGGGTACAATCTGGTGCTCTATACTTACGGACTATATTTGTCGTCCAAAACTGAAGGAGCCCAAATCACTTTTCAATGGAAAAGCCTGCTGAATGCCGGTGTTATTTCCTGTATCGTGGCACTTTTGCTGTTTGGCTTTCAGGTGCAGCTTGCGCCCAGCGTGGTGAATTTCTTTGATTATGTGGGAAATGCAGTGGTACCTATGTCCATGATGCTGATTGGTGCATCTGTTGCCCAACACGCAGACAGAAGCTTTCTGACAGATATCAGAATGTATGTCTTTTCCGCAATCAAGCTTTTGGTGATGCCGATTGCGGCTGCCTTGCTCATGAAGGGCTTTGCCATCGATCCTCTGGTAAAAGGTGTATTTGTGATGATGTTAGCCATGCCTGTGGGAACCATTGTTGTCATGTTTGCAAAGCAGGCAGGGGCTGATGATATGGAATGTACAAAGGGAAGTGTTATCACAACCCTTCTGTCTATCGTAACAATTCCGATTGTGGCAGCATTCCTGTAAGAAATGGGGGTTACATATGTATGATGTAGTAGTGGTTGGCGCCGGGGTAACCGGTTGTGCCATTGCAAGAGAACTGGTGCGTCGTAGGCGTTCCGTTCTGGTGTTGGAGAAAGCCTGCGACGTGTGTGAAGGAACATCCAAGGCCAACAGCGGTATTGTGCACGCCGGACATGATGCAAAACCGGGGACGATGAAGGCACTACTGAATGTACGCGGTAGTCAGATGATGCCGGAACTGGCAGAAAAATTGGATTTTCCATACAAACAGAATGGCTCGCTGGTGCTTTGCATGGACGAAACAACCAGGGGGACACTGGATAAACTGTATGACCAGGGACAAAAAAATGGTGTAAAAGGATTGCAGATCCTGACCGGAGAACAGGTCAGAGAGATGGAGCCTCATGTCAGTGATTCTGTGGTGGCGGCACTGTACGCCCCTACCGGAGGCATTGTCTGTCCTTTCAATATGACCTACGCCTTTGCAGAAAACGCTGCAGTGAATGGTGCAGAGTTCCGATTTCATCAGGAGGTAACCGGCATTGAGAAGCAGGAGAAAGGCTATGTGCTTACAGTCTGTAATCATATGATTCCGGATGAGAAGGGTGAAAACAGGTACGATGCCCGGGGAACAACAGAAACCATAGAAGCCATGATCGTGGTAAATGCTGCAGGGGTGTATGCAGATACCTTCCACAACATGGTAAGTGAGAAGAAAATACGCATTATTCCCAGACGAGGGGAATATTGTCTGATGGATAAAAAGGTTGGTAATTATGTGGGAACCACATTGTTCCAACTGCCAACTGCTTTGGGAAAGGGTGTCCTTGTAACCCCAACCGTTCATGGCAATCTGTTAGTAGGGCCTACGGCAGATGATGTGGACGACAAGGAAGCGGTAAACACCACAGCCGAAGGACTGCAGACGGTACTTTCCAAGGCAGCAGCTAGTGTGGAAGAATTGCCCGGAAGCCGCAACGTGATCACATCCTTTGCAGGGCTGAGAGCCCATGAAGAACAGGGAGATTTTGTGCTGGGTGAGCCGGAAGATGCACCGGGCTTTGTGGATGCAGCGGGAATAGAATCACCGGGACTGACCTGCGCACCGGCGCTGGGAGAATATATTGCGGAGATAGTCAATCAGATAGCACCCGCACCGGAGAAAGAAGACTTTGTGACAACAAGAAAAGGAATTCCCAATATGGCATTGGCGTCCTTGGAAGAACGTCAGAAATTAATTGCAGCAAATCCGCTGTATGCCAATGTGATCTGTAGGTGCGAATTGGTAACCGAGGGAGAAATTCTGGAAGCCATTCACAGACCTGTAGGAGCCACAACGCTGGATGGCATAAAGCGCAGAACCAGAGCAGGCATGGGAAGATGCCAGTCAGGCTTCTGTTCACCGAAAACTTTGGAAATCCTGGCGAGAGAG
>CALZKI010000138.1 GCA_945787995.1 uncultured Lachnospiraceae bacterium
AAAAAGCATCCGGATTCCCAAGAACCCGGATGCTGTAAATCTATCGTGCTTACTGAATATTCTTATACTCTTCAAAGCAATCTAAAGTTGCAAAATAATCTTTCGGTGTCTCTGCACGGCGGATCAGCTGTACAGAACCGTCTTCCTTCAGCAGCAATTCTGCTGATTTCAATTTACCATTGTAGTTGTAGCCCATAGCATAACCGTGAGCACCGGTATCGTGAATGACAAGATAGTCACCCATTTCTATTTCGGGCAGCATTCTGTCAATCGCGAATTTATCGTTATTTTCACAAAGAGAACCGGTCACATCATATTTATGATCACACACAGCCTCTTCTTTTCCAAGCACGGTAATATGATGATAGGAACCATACATTGCAGGTCTCATCAGGTTAACAGCGCAGGCATCCACACCGATATATTCCTTATGCGTATGCTTTTCGTGAATAGCCTTTGTCACAAGCTGACCGTAAGGTCCCATCATAAAACGGCCCATTTCCGTATAAATAGCCACATCTCCCATTCCGGCAGGAACAAGAATTTCTTCATATACCTTACGAACGCCCTCACCGATCATGCGAATATCATTGGGTGTCTGATCAGGTTTGTATGGAATACCAACGCCACCGGACAGATTGATGAAGCGAATATCTGCACCGGTCTTCTCATGAAGTTCCACAGCCAGTTTGAACATCTGCCCTGCCAACTGAGGGTAATACTCGTTTGTTACTGTGTTGCTTGCCAGAAAAGCATGCATTCCGAAATACTTAACGCCTTTTTTCATGAGTATCTCGTAAGCTTCAAACATCTGCTCTGTAGTAAGACCATATTTTGCATCGCCGGGGTTGTCCATAATGCCATTACTCATCTGGAATACACCACCCGGATTAAATCTGCAGCTCATTGTTTCAGGCAATTTCCCCCCGCATGCTTCCTCGCAGAAATCAATATGTGTAATATCATCCAGGTTAATAATTGCACCCAATTCTTTTGCATAAGTATACTCTTCAAAAGGGGTATCATTGGAAGAGAACATAACATCCTCTCCTGTAATACCCATTGCTTTACTTAACATTAACTCTGTCATGGAGGAACAGTCTGTACCGCATCCATATTCATGTAAAATCTTGATCAAAAAGGGATTTGGGGTTGCTTTCACAGCAAAATACTCTTTAAATCCCGGATTCCAGGCAAAAGCTTCTTTTACAGCTTTTGCATTCTCTCGAATACCTTTTTCATCATAAATGTGAAAGGGAGTGGGATATGTTTTCACAATCTCTTCCACTTTCTCCTTTGTCACAAAAGGTTTCTTCATCATTTTTTCATCCTCCTCGTTTGTAACCTCATGGGCATTATCTCATAATATTTTCAATTTGCCAATCAATAGGTGTTTCTCCGTTTTTAACAAGAAACTCATTCGCTTTGCTAAAATGTTTGCATCCGAAGAAACCTCGATACGCAGATAAGGGGCTGGGATGAGGTGCTTTTAGAATCAGGTGTTTCGGATTATTCAACAAGGCCGCCTTCGACTGGGCCGGCCTTCCCCACAGAAAATATACAATAGGTCTGTCCTGTTCGTTCAGGGCTTTGATGATTGCATCCGTAAACTGTTCCCAGCCTCTTCCCTGATGAGAATTGGCCTGATGCGCCCGAACCGTCAAAACCGTATTCAGAAGTAAGACGCCCTGGTCTGCCCACTTTTTCAAGTAACCGTTATTGGGGATATAGCAACCGCAATCGTCCTGCAATTCTTTATAGATATTTTGCAGTGACGGTGGGATTTCCGTTTGAGACTCCAACACGGAAAAGCTGAGCCCGTGAGCCTGATTGACATTGTGGTAGGGATCCTGGCCCAGCAGAAGCACCTTTACCTTAGACAAGGGGGTAAAGTGCAGTGCATTGAAAATGTCATCGGCAGGCGGATAAACCGTGCCTTTCCCATATTCTTCCCGAACAAATTTGTATAATTCACGATAATAAGGTTTATGAAATTCTTCGTCCAGAGTTTCTAACCAATCATTTGTTATAGCAGCCATTGCAATAACTCCGTTTCTGCAAAAATAGTAATTAGAGGGATACATTACGCCAAGCGAACCGGAATTCCCTTCTTCTGCAAATATTGTTTCACTTCCTTGATCTCCAGTTCTTTGTAATGAAACAGTGAAGCGGCCAAAGCAGCGTCTGCCTTTCCTATGGTAAAAGCTTCTTCAAAATGCTGCAGATTACCTGCACCACCGGAAGCAATAACGGGAATAGATACATTTTCTGCCACAGCACGTGTCAATTCCAGATCATATCCGTTTTTTGTACCGTCACCATTCATACTGGTCAGAAGAATTTCTCCGGCACCCAGCCGGGCGGCTTTCATTGCCCATTCAACCGCATCGATTCCCATATCGATACGACCGCCATTACGGTAAATATTCCAGCCGGTACCGTCTTCTCTTTTCTTGGCATCAATAGCTACCACCACACATTGGGAACCAAATTTATCAGCCGCCTGGCTAATCAATGTAGGATTCAAAATTGCCGCAGAATTGACAGATACTTTGTCGGCACCTTCTCTCAGGATCACTTTAAAATCATCAACTGTTCTTACACCGCCGCCTACTGTGAATGGAATAAAAACCTTCTCCGCAACTTTTCTTACCATGGTAACTGCAGTATTTCTCGCATCAGAAGAAGCAGTGATATCCAAAAAAACCAGTTCATCTGCACCGGCTTTATCATATTCAGCACCAACCTCAGCAGGATCTCCTGCATCCTTCAAATTCACAAAATTAATTCCCTTCACAACTCTTCCGTTATTTACGTCCAAACAGGGAATGATTCTTTTTGTATGCATGCTGTTCCTCCAAACAATGTATTCCAAATAGGTAAAATGCTACGGTCATGAAGCACTTCCCTTCGCTTTTTCTAAGGGGCTAAATCTCCAAAAAATTTTGCAATATCCGAAGGCCTGCATCAGAACTCTTTTCGGGATGGAATTGGCAGGCAAAGACATTGCCTTTTTCCACGGAAGCCTCCACTTCTACGCCATACTCTGTCACAGCCTTCACAATCTCCTTTTCATCGGCCTGTAAATAGTAGGAATGCACAAAATACACATAAGAACCTTCTTTTACATCACGAAACAGCTTTCCCTCCGAAGGATAACGCAAAGAATTCCATCCTATCTGGGGCACCTTTAAGCCATAGGCATCCGGGATTTTAACAATCTTACCGGGTAAAATGCCAAGTCCTTTCACGCCCGGTGATTCTTCGCTCTCATCAAACAGCAGCTGCAAACCAAGACAAATACCCAGAAATGGAGTACCGCTTGCTACCACCTGTTGGATCACGTTTACCAATTGATAGTCATGCAATTTCTGCATTGCATCGCCAAAGGATCCTACTCCCGGCAAAATCACATGGTCAGCCCGAAGAATTTCCTCCGGATCTCTTGTAACCGAAACTTCTTTCCCCAGATATTGTACTGCCTTTTCAACGCTTTTAATATTTCCTGCATCATAATCGATAATTGCTATCATGAATCACACATTTCCTCTCATAAATAACTGTAATAGTGGGATCTAAGCAAACTGACAACCCAAATACTATTTTGAGAAAATCTGGAATAACAGATTGCCCTCTTCCTCCGGTTCTGTATCTTCTTCGATAATCTCCTCTTCAGGCTCTAATGGTTCTAACGCTTCACGAACATCCGCATCGGAAGTTGCATCGAACACAAGGCCTTTTGTGATATTCTGAAGTGCTTTAACATATTCCACATCATCTTCCAATTCACTGACCAGAATTGCCTCATATTCAGGTACATTGTATTCTGTATGGAGCAACTCCAAAATAGCGAAATATTTTTTCTTCACCTTATTGGGAATCCCCAGTTCTTCAGCCTCATCTTTCACTTCATAATACTTTGCAACGCCCTGAATCAACGCGTTCAAAGCTTCTGTTTCTTTTCCTGCCTCTTTATAATAATGATAAGTATCCAGTTTTCGCTGCATACGAAGCAAAATACCTGATTTACGGAAAATAGCCTTGTCTTTGGAGCTTAACTTCTTTCCGTACATAGCCTGATACGTTTCCTCGTATTTCCCATCATAATATGCCTGCCTCGCTTCCTTTGTTTCCATTTTGGAAGGTATCATAAAACAAAATAGTAAAAGAATCGCCAAAAGACTGATACTAAACAGAATAACTGCTCTTACCTTCTTTTTGGGAAGTTTATTTGCCGGTTCTTCTTCCGGGACTTTTTCTTTTTTAGGCTTCTTTTCCTTTTTGGGCTTCTTTTCTTTTTTCCCCTTTTTCCCTTTGGACTTTTTGCCGGAATCCTCATCTTCTTCCGACTCCTCTTCACCCTCGGCCTTTGTTTTTTCTTCTCCCTTGCCTTTTTTATTCTTTTTTTCTTTTTTAGGTTTTTTCTTCTTTTTGCCTTTTCCTTCTTCTTCCATGGCATCCAGGATTGCCTGATTCTCATCGCTTACTTTACCGGTAGGCAAATCCTCAGCATCACTGATCTGTTCTTCTTCCTCCTCCACTTCCTCAAACAGGAAATTCATGAGTTTTGACCACAGTGAAACTTTTTTCTCTTTCGCCGCGTTCTCTGTTTCCACAGTCTCGGCATCTTCAGAATCTTCCCCTGAAAGCTCACTGACATAATCTTTCTGATTTTCTTTTCCCATCTCATTGAGTTCAGACGCCTCTCGCAACAATTCTGCAATATCCGCGTTATCCGTTGCTGCAAGGTTTGATAAATCAATCGTTTCTTCGCCATCCGTCAATAATTCTTCCGTTGGAGCAGAAAATAGTTCCTCCGGTTTATTCGGTTGTGTTTCGGCTTCGTTTTTTGACTCCCTGGAATGCTTATCCGGAATGATTGTGGAAGGATCCACTTCATTCACATCTATTTCAGCGAAACCGTCTGTAGCCAAAAGTTCCTGTATGCTTTGCTGGAAAGCGTCCTCAATCACAGGTTCTTCGTCTATTGTTTCAAACGCAAAATCAGGAGACAAATCACTGTCTGCTGAAATGTTATCATCATTTTCCCCGGATGAAGTATCCTTTTTCTTTCTTTTTTTACTGAATAAACTATTCAGAAATCCATTTGCTTTACCGGTATTTGCAGATAATTCTGCGTTTTCCGGTTGTTTCTCTTCTAATTGCTTCTCTTC
>CALZKI010000139.1 GCA_945787995.1 uncultured Lachnospiraceae bacterium
ATACATCCTCAACCTATAATATACTATTATGGCGAAAAAAGTAATCTTTATTTTTTTCTTTAAAAAAACCCCGGCAAATCTGCCAGGGTCCTCATTAACCTTTATATATCTGCAATAGCTTCTTTGATTTCTTCTACGCTGAAGGGCTTCGCAATCACACTCATTGCACCGGCCTCCATTGCCTGCTTGCGAACGCCTTCCTGGCCACCCACCGCGGAACACACAACAACCTTTGCTTCCGGATGCTTCTCCTTCAGCTGCTGTAATGCATTCAAACCATTCATACCCGGAAGAACCACATCGAGAAATACTACATCCGGTGTAATCTCCTCATACTTGGCAAGCATTTCTTCCCCTGTTTCAGCTGTTTCAATCTGATGTTCCGCATCAGCCAGAATATCAGTCAGCAATTCTCTCATAAATCCGGAATCATCCGTAATCAATAATTTCATCATTTGTACCACTCCCCTTGTTTACACTCCTGCAAACTATAGTATCGTATCTTTACCAATTGTACAACATGAAATTATTGCCACCCTATTCTGACGATCCACGTTCTCTACCCTCTGTATTCCTTCCGGATAAAGGGCTCCTGTCTGATCCCGTCCAGAAGCATTCCGTATTTTGAAGGTCGTCTGAAGGCATTCCCATGAACCTCATGCTCCCTGTACCAACGCAGCTTAGCCAAATCCAATTTTGCCACAAAAATACCTTCTGAGCCGTCAGCCTGCAGAATACAGGTATCTCTGGAGGTTTCCAATTCCGGCAAATAAGCGACCCCGTCAAACACGCTGGAACCACCGTTGCAATCGGGAACGGAATCCGGATAGTTACAGGTAGCAATGGCCACCATATTCTCATATGCCCTGCCCCGCAGTTGAGACAACCTATTGATCTCCATAGGACAGGCATTGGGGGTTAAAATCAATTCAGCTCCTTTTAACATCAATATTCTGGCACTTTCCGGAAACTCTCTGTCATAGCAGATCATGGAACCCACCTGTACTTCCCCCAACCGGGTATCCAGAGAACAAACATAGAAGTCTTCCCCCGGAGTCAGATACTTTTCCACAGAAAAGTCACAGGTATGTACTTTCGCATAGGTGTATTTCCGATTGCCGTACCTGTCAAATAAAACAATCGTATTTCTGGGTTGCGGATCATATGCTTCCAGAAACGTAATACCAATTGCCATATCCAGTTCTTTTGCCAGTTCTCCGAATGCATTGACAAAAGGGTGGTCTGCGGGAATCGCTTCCTTCTGCCACTCCTCCAGCTCTCTGTCGTCCATTCTGTATCCGTTGCTCCACATCTCCGGAAACAGTGCAATATCCGCCTCCAGTTCTTTTGCTTTCCTGCAGGCATCTATGCCTTTTTGCAGGTTATCCTGCAAAGAATCCAAAGGAGCGATCTGCAAAAGTGCGATTTTTAATTCCTGATTCATGTTATTTCCTTTCTTATTCTGACACCAGTCCTTCCAGAAGGCTGGCTACTGCCCATGGCATCAGTGTAAACCAGGTGCTGGCGGGCCTGCCGTCAGGATACTTTTCTGTCACCAATCCTTCACAGAAGCAGAATCTTTCCGACATCCAGCCCACTTTTCCGTACCCGTACTCACCGTCTCTTGTATTAAAGGTTTGTAAACTCCATAGGAGAGTGTCCTCCATTCGGCTCTGCACATAAGCATCCGCACAATGCTGCAGGAAATATTTCATTTCATTGATGATCGTGCTGGACATAGGATGAATGTGTGGATTAGCGGTTGAGGTAATGCTTCCGCCACAGCTGGACCAGCCAATTTCCTTCAGGGGTGATACCATAACCGGCGTGTTATATCCCAGTTTAAAGGAAAATTCATATGCCAAGGCATCTCTCATATGCAGCAGCAATTCCTCAGAGCCTGTTATCTCGTGCAACAGACGCACTGCCCGAATGTATGCCAGTATCCCCTCGCTGTCCACTGCTTTGTCAGTATCTAAAGGAGCTCCATAGCATTCCGCTTTCTTTACAAATGCCCTGTAATAATGTTCTTCGCTTTTCAATAGCGTTGTAAGCAGGGTTCTGTCCCCACTGACCAACTCGTACATTGCCGATGCAGCAAGGAACCAGGCACCACTCATGGAATCATACTCCAGACCTGCACCTGTCTTTTCTGACATGGCAAACGGATACTCATAGTCCGTATTCAGGACTGTATTCATTTTCTCCACAATGCTTCCTGCCATTTCCAGCCAGCCATCATGGAGAACATTTCTCTTTTCTTTTTCATTCCGGTATGCCTTCAGCAAATAATATACAGCCTGTCCATTGAGATAAGAGCTGTGTCCTCCGCTATGCATGCCGTCATACCACCACCCGCGAACAGATGGTTTTCCATTCTTCTCACTTTCATACAGGAATCCGGATTGCGGATTATAGGCTGTTTTGATGAGATGATCCACAAAAATAACACTCTGTCTGCGAGCTTCCTGATCCTGCAATTCGTTGGCAACAAGCAGCATGGGCACCGCAACTGCCAGACCGTTTGTCCAGGAAACAGAGGGAATCCGGTTATACTGTAACCCATCAGCCCTATCATAGACAAAGCCCGAATACATTTTTTCCTCCTCCAACCAGGCGTAGTCCCTAACCGAAGAGGACAGCATCGTCATGGCCTTCCTGGCATCCATGCCGGGAATACTCCTGGGCTTCTCATGGAACTGCCAATAGCAATCCTCTATAGCTGTATAGATAGCCCGTTCGTCTTCTCCCTGATAATCATAGACAGTCATTTCGAAGGAAAAGGTCGCATCCTTGGCAATGTAAAATGCATTCTTTTCAGATAAAGGTTCCCGCTCTTTTACTGTAGCGGTTTGTATAAAAAGCCAGGGGGCATTTTCATAGCCCAGCGTATATCCAATACCTGCACCGTCTTTGTCGGCAATATTGCAGCTAAAGCCGCAGAACCCTGCAAACGCACCAGTGGCCTCATCCTTCAAATAAGGAGCTGCAGACACACCAAGAACACTGCCTTTGTCATACAACAAGCTGATCGGTTCCGCCAGCCTGTCGCTTCTGGTCATAAAGAAGGTGGATTCCGGCATATTTCCTGCATCTTCGCGTATTCTGGGAAAGGCCTTTCGTCCCGAAGAGGGCATATGTGCCGTGTTTCTGTTATACATATAGCCGGGCATGAAGAATTTAGGTTCCTCACACTGTCTCACCAGCTTCATATGTATGACACCCCGGAAATCCTCGCCGCTTTTGTTGGTGAGAGTAACTTTATATACTTGTTTATACGCTTCCCCGGTTGAACTTTCCCGGGTTTGATTTCCCCCAATCACCTTTTCTTTGGCTGCTTTTTCCTTGGTTGCATTGCATAATGCCGCAGCTTGCTCCTGCAATTCCAATACAATGCCCATATCACCAGCATCGTAATACGTTACCTCTGACGAATTCATTTTTCTGACTTCGCAACCAATTTTATAATTTTTTTTCATAACCCCGCTCAAAATACATTCTCCTTTTCTGCATCACTGCATTTTTGTAGCTACTTCTGACCCTAACGGAAGTTGATCTCATATCTTGTTCCATGAGAAAACAATAC
This sequence comes from uncultured Lachnospiraceae bacterium, assembly GCA_945787995.1. GTDB lineage: Bacteria > Bacillota > Clostridia > Lachnospirales > Lachnospiraceae > Acetatifactor. Next base: position 3,587 of record CALZKI010000139.1, read on the forward strand.
ACAATCCAGCAGATCAATTTTCAAAATAATGGTATTTTCATCATCGAAATTGTTATGTCCGTTGTCAATCCAGGAGGCAAATGCCTTGCGAAGCTTTTCTGCCATTTCCCGATTTTCTTCTTTTCCAAAATAGCCCATGTTGACTGCTTTCCCTTTGCCGGAAAACCATTCTGCGCACACGGACACATTGGGATTTACTCCAATCTGTTTCATCTTGTTTGAAAGTGCATATGTGATGATGTAAAAAGCACCATCCTCATAATATCCGTTCACCTGTCTAACGGCCGGGTACTCTCCGTCTATGGTCCCAAGAACAATTACATTATCCTTGCCGAAGCGTTCCTCCATTACCTTCAATCCTTCTTCCTTCATTGCCGGTTCCTCCTTTGTGAATCTCATATCTGCCACCTCGTTAATGGTAGGCTACTACGTTTCCCTTTTACAGTAAATGAACTTTGGATTGCCTTATGTAACATTTGGATTGCGTTCTAATCATACACCTGTTTTTTCATTGTTCCGAATATCAAGTCACTGTTTGATGCTTCAGCAATTTAGGTTAATTGTTTTATCTGCACGAAAAAGATAAAATCGCCCCCGGTCTGGTAAACTGAGGCGATTTTCTAATCAATTCGTAAAACAGGCTAACCACCTATCGGTAGCTCCATTATCGATTACCTATTAGTTCCTATATAGTTTCTTACGCACACATTCATCTTGCTAGATAATTTCTATGCTATATTCTCTTTCACATGAGGTAATTCATACAATGTATCCGGATCAATATCCAAGCAGGTTGTATTATCTCTGTTTTTACAAATATCCCATGCCAGAGTATCATTCAAAACCGTACAGGTATCCATGAAAACATTAATATCTTTTAACGGTTGAAACGCTTCTTTCTCTAGCATACGATTCATATCATAACATACGATTTTTCCATCTTCGAAATAAACATAAACAGAATAGTCCTTTTTTGGTATCACTTGCACTACTTTTGGGAACATGCCATCACCTCCTAAATCAATGGATTAATTCTATTCATTGGCCTTCCATCTTTAGAGAGTTCCCAATTTTGCATCAATTCATCTTGGTGCAAAACACACCATGCCAAAATCAACTTCAATTGTCTAGAGGGTAAAGCACCTTTTATTACTCTCGCGCCATCAATTTCAATTAAGGCCTTATTCCCATTATATTCTGCGTGAAAATGTGGTGGATTATGATCATCATAGTACATTGTCACTCTTATTCCGTAAAATAATGAAATCTCCGGCATGGTAAATATTCTCCTCATCATTATATATTCTTTATAATATCTCCTTTGCAAAATAAGAATACCACAAATATCACTTAAAATGAACCCGAAAACACCAATGCTAATGAGGATAATGTTTTATTCATCCAGTTCTTATCTCTCCGTTGGTTTTCATATTTCAAAATCAGGAAATACACCGTTGTTTACACAGCGAATTATATTTGCAGCCTCCGCAGTGGCTCGCTTACGTCCTTTCTCATGTTTCATCCAGTTGTCCCTCTTCGTATTTGTATCATCCAC
>CALZKI010000140.1 GCA_945787995.1 uncultured Lachnospiraceae bacterium
AATCAAAAAGATGAAAATAATGGAATACTTTACATCAGAGAACAAAAAACATTGGTTAGATGAAATGAAAAAATGTGATTGGGGAGCAGGGCAGTATTTACATCAGCTTCTTAGTGAAAACAGTCTGAAAAGAATGTTTGGTGAAACTGCTCTTGTACCAATGCTTGTGGATGGGGATAAGCTGATTGCTTTTTGTACATTTGCTCCTCTTGATGATATCCAGCCAACGGATATGTCACCATGGATTGGATTTGTTTATACATTCCCTGATTATAGAGGGCATCGTTATGCAGGAATGCTTTTCGATTATGCAGAGAGTATTGCAACGGTCATGGATAGGGAGTACATATATATTTCCACCGGTCATACAGGATTGTACGAAAAATATGGATATGAGTTTTATAAAATGGATAAGGATATCGAAGGCGAGAAATCACGCATATATCGTAAAGCCCTTGCAGTAGAGGGACCGGACAAAGATCGACGCTATGAAAGCGGTGCTAAATGGAAGGCTGAGATTGTAAAAGCAGCAAGAGAAAATGTTGATATGACAGCATATTGTGGATTTTCATGTAATCATTGCTTTCTTGGCGAATGGTGTGGAGGATGCCGTTCTGTATTTAACTGCTGCTCATACGGAACGCTTTATGATAAGGGTAAATGTCCAAATATAGATTGTTGTGAAAAGAAGGGGCTTGATGGTTGCTATGAGTGTGAGGATTTAAAAGAGTGTACGAAGGGCTTTTATCAACCAGACAATGACGGGGCAAGTGCCTGCAAGGCTCAGGCAATGTTTATTCACAAATATGGTAAAGAAAAATTCTTCTATGTTCATGATAAACTTCATGAAGTTCATGATTTCAAAAAAACGCAGGAAATACTGGGAACAGATGCAGAGGAAGGATTAAAGATATTGGAAAGATATCTGTAAATTCTGCAACTTCCCATCAATTTCATAGCAGAAATAGCCGACAAAAGAGCCTTAATCAGCGCGTCGCATATCTCAAATATTTCAAATATCTCATCCAGGCGGTAATACCGCTGATAGCCCATACCACGCCTGCGGACCACCAGATACCCATTTCGCCAAATCCCAGGTATGAGCACATAAGGATCGGTATTGTGAAACGGCCGATCACCTCTACGATACCGTTGAACAGGGAGAAAAAGGCATCTCCCACACCGTTCAGGATGCCCCGTACCACATAGATAAGACCTAAGAAAATATAAAAGAGGCTGCTGATACGAAGGCCTAACTTGCCCAGTGCAATGACCTCTTCATCTGCGACAAATAGGGCGGTAATCGGTCCGCCAAACACGTAGATTAACAAAACCAGAAAGACGGTACAGACAGCCATCATCAGGAGACTCTTTCTGTAACCGTTCAGAACCCTGTCGTGTCTGCCTGCTCCGAAGTTTTGACCACAGTAGGTTGCAAGCGAGCTGCCAAGAGACTGGAAGGGCATATGGATGATCTGTTCGATACGGGTGGTTGCAGTGAAAGCGGCAACTACAATGGTACCGAAAGAATTTACCACTCGCTGCACGGCCATGCTGGAAATGGCAATCAGGGAAAACTGCAAAGATAAAGGAACCCCCAGGTAGACAATTTTGCGGATGATTTGTCCGCTGACTACAAAATCAGCTTTTTCCAGTTTGCAGAAGGGATTTCTTTTCCAAGCGTATATGAGGCATGCTGCTGCGGAGATAAACTGTGCAATGACGGTAGCCAGTCCTGCACCAAATACACCCATACGGAAAGTGTATACAAAGAGAATATCCAAAACCACATTGAGCAGAGACGTAATAATCAGAAAGTAGAGTGGTGTTTTGGAATCGCCAAGTGCGCGTAACATGGCAGAGGCGTAGTTGTAGAGAGATACAAACAGCAAACCCACACACAGAACCTGGGTATATCCGGTTGCCACGTCGAGAATCTCCGTAGGCGTTTTCAATAACTGAAGGAGAGGCCTCGCAAACAGACAGGATACCAGTCCCACCACCAGCGGAAAGAAGAACATGATGTAGCCTGTATTGGCAATGCATTGTTTTACCTTTTGGTATTCTCTGTTCCCAAAAAACTGGGAGACAACGATACCGCCGCCGGAACCGATACCATTACAAATGGCAAAGAAAAAGAAGGTGATGGAGCCGGTCGCACCTACTGCCGCTAACGCATCTGCTCCTACAAATTGTCCAACGATCACAGAGTCTACCAGGTTGTATACCTGCTGAAAAATGTTTCCGATAAGCATGGGTATGGCAAAGAGTATAATGTGGCGAACCGCACTGCCTGTTGTCATATCCAGTGTTCTATTAGTATTTTTTTCCATGTTTTCCCTCGGGATTTGCAAATAGTACTTTGGCAAGCAATCCGATGCCGCCAAAAAGAAGATGTGTTTCCTTCGAAACAGATTCAAGTATTTCATCGGCGTACTTGGAAAGACCACTTCCATAATATATGGAAACTTATGAAAGTACAATATGGAAGAAAGTCTAACCTTCCTGAATTGTTCGTGCATATACGGGACATATACCAACGCATATGTCTGTCTGACCAAAAAAAAGTATGACCATTTCACAGAGACTGTGATAACATAGCCATATAGAAATAGATATGGAGCCATGCAGATTCAGACGGTGATGGTTCTGCATAGTGACCATATATACATATTCATGTGAAATGACAGTAATAGAGTATCGGGGAGAATATGTGGTATGAATACAGCTTATCTTGCATATGCTTTGGAGATTGAACGGGTGGGTTCCATTACCCAGGCAGCCCAGAACCTGTTTATGGCACAGCCGAACCTGAGTAAAGCATTAAAAGAACTGGAGAAGGAGTTGGGATATCCTATCTTTAAGAGAACTGCACTGGGTGTCAAAGCAACCCAGGAGGGAGAAGAATTCCTTTTCCACGCGAAGCACATTATGGAGCAGTTGGAAGCCATGGGGCGCATTAGTCAGCGTTCAAACGGTGATAAAGCGCGGTATAAGCTTTCCATACCAAGAGGGAGCTATATTGTCAATGGATTCACCTCCTTTATCTCTGAACTTGCGATGGACAAAGGGATGGAAATCACAATCAATGAGACCAATGATCTGGGTACCATCAGCAATGTGGTAGATCACAACTACAACTTGGGCATCATCCGTTACCAGTCCGGCAATGAGGATTACTTTTTGTCCCTGCTGAAAAACAATCATCTCTGTTATGAGACCATATGGGAGTTTGAGTACGTTCTTGTCATGTCTAAGCAACATCCGTTGGCAAAAAAGCAGGAAATTACCATGGAGGATTTGAAGGGATATACCAAGATAACCCATGGTGATATGGCTCTGCCCCATGAGAAATATAGTGGAATTAAGACTGCGCAGACCGGTAATGTTATCTATGTATATGAGCGAGGAAGCCAGTTTGACTTGTTGGCAAACGTACCTTCTACATATATGTGGGTTTCCCCCATTCCGCAACAGTTGCTGGACAAAAATCAACTGATACAGAGAAGTTGTAAAACAGAAAATAACCTGTACAAAGATGTGATGATCTACCGAGAGGATTACCAGTTCGGCGAATATGACAGATTGTTCCAGAAAAAGCTGTATGAAGCAAAGGCAGATGTATCCACCATGAAGCTTTAACCATGTGAGGATTGGGTGCAGGTGGCGTTTTTGCCATAAAAAGAAAAGGAAGAAGAAAGATGGCTGATATATGAAATGATATATATCCGTCATCTTTTTTTATATTTCTCTGAGAAAGGAAACTATGGTACATCATTATATGCAAAGATGAGTCAGAGAGACAGAAGATAGATTCCACGGAAGCGAGGAAACAGTGTTTGGCGAATGTTGTTGGTTACAACAGGCTGTGACGTGGAAAGAAAGAGCAGGTTGACTATGTACTACAAACCAAAGGAAGTTGTTGAGTTATATCGTGATGGATGCCGGGCAAAAGTGAATACGGCAATGCCTCACTTAATGATAAAGAGTATTTTCGCCGGTGTCATGATTGGTATGGGAGCTGCAGGCAGCAGTGTGGCAGCACATGCGATCGCCAATGTTGGAATCGCCAGACTGGTTGCATCTTTTGTGTTTCCTGTGGGTTTGATGATGGTTATTCTGATGGGTGCTGAATTATTCACCGGTGATTGTCTGATGATCGTAGGTATTCCTGAGGGACAGATTTCTCCAAAGGAATTGATCAGAACTCTGGTTTGTGTATGGTTTGGCAATTTGATCGGAGGAGTCATGTTGTCCCTTCTGATTGTGGGAAGCGGACAGTTGGATTATTCAGCAGGACTGCTTGGTGCTTATACCATCAAGGTGGCTTTGGCAAAGGTAACCATTTCACCCATTAAAGCAATCACTTCCGGTATTCTGTGCAATGTTCTGATATGTTTCGCAGTGCTGATGACTATGTGCGCAAAGGACGTTACAGGTAAACTGTTGGCTTCCTTCTTTGTAATTATGTTGTTCGTTACCTCAGGCTTTGAACACTGCGTTGCAAATATGTACTATATTACAGCCGGTATTTTCGCAAAAATGAATGCTTCCTATGCAGCTTGTGCTGCAGAAACCTATGGATTAACCAGTAATCAGCTGGCAATGCTGAATGCAAAAACAATGGTGGTAAATAACCTGCTTCCTGTTACCATCGGAAATATTATCGGTGGTGCATGTCTGGTCGGTTTACCGCTTTATTATATAAACAAATAGTATGTGAAAAAGCAGAAGAAGGAGGTCGTTGTGAAAGATGAATATGATAATGACTACAATTTGGGCTATTCTCGCTGAATTAGCCGGTGTTGCTGTGATGGCAGGCGTAGTAGGAGTTTATTGGAAAGCAATGACCAGATAAGTGATACTACAAAACAGGTTACAACATAAAGTGTTTTGGTTACAGAAACGAGTCTCCCACCTCCCCTTCGGACTCGTTTCTTTTTACTTCCATGTATATAGAAATCCATATGGAAATATATAAAATTCTATATTATAATGTACAAGGATGCGCAGAAAGTGCGTATTGCCAAAATACTTGTATGATTCGAGGAG
>CALZKI010000141.1 GCA_945787995.1 uncultured Lachnospiraceae bacterium
GCAGAGCCTCCCATTCGCAAAATCGCCACTTCGTGGCTTTCCTTTTGCTCATGGTTGGCTGCTCGCCAAGTGGCATTGTCATAAGCAGTTTTTTCATGCAAGCATGAAAACTGCTTATGCTAATGCCGTTCGGCTCTGCAGGATTAATCCATGTTCAAAAATTCAAACGAGAAATCTTCGTCATCGATCACGAAGTTTTTCTTTTTATTTGGAGCCGGTTTGTTTACTGCTCCTTCGATTGTTAAGTCATCTTCTTCATAACCTACTTCCTTTGCAGGGCGGGCAGGTTTTCTCTCTCTGCGGACACCTTCATCTGCAGTGCGGTGAGCCATGTCATCATGTGCTCCACGCGCTTCCCGGGCAGGTGCCGAAGAGCGACTTCTGGGGGAAGGACGATATCTCTCATCGTCGTCATCCTCTTCCTCTTCTTCCTCTTCTTCCTCTTCTTCCTCTTCGTATTCCTCATCCTCGTCGTAACCATAATCTTCATACATGGCATCACGAAGTTTCAAAGCCAGAAGGACAATTGCAACAATTGCTGCAACAAGGAGAACTGCAAGAATCACTATAACTATTTTCAGCTTGCTTGCAAGAGCATCCACATCCGTTTCTCTCTTTGCTTCGCTGTCCACATAACTTAACAGATCATCCAGTTTCATTCTGCTGTTATTCTGATGGTCATACAGATACCACACATTATTGCCGGTTCCGTCATCAGTGTATACAGCTTCATAATCCTGGGGTACAGCTGGTTCTTCAACGGGTGCTTCTTCTACCGGTTCTTCAGGTGTCTCTTCAACAGGTGTTTCCACCGGCACCATATCGCCTAAGGTAACCAGATCACTTCTGACAAATCCTGTATAGGCACTTCCGTCACCGGCTACCGCACTGATATGATACCAGGTTTTTCCATCACCGCCGGTTTTCTGGCCATCTACTGTCACCTGGTCACCCTTTGCCAGAGTCACTACAATACTATCTTTGGTCGAAGCATTACTTCTGACTTTACCCGCTTCCACAGAAATCTGAGCATACTGTAAATCCATCGGTGTTACACCTTCGATTGTAGAAGCAGAAGTATCTGTCGCGGTAGTTTCTGAGGACTGGGAATCAATCGGCTGTCCCTTTTCCAGCAGGTCGGAACGCACATAGCCTTCCACACCGGATACGGAAACTTTATACCATACAGTTCCGGCAGAGTCTGTGGTTTCATCAATAATGGTTACCACTGTCCCTTTTTCCAAAAGAGTGGTAACGCCACTGCCTGTATCTGCAGATTCTCTAACCTTTGCTGTATCCACAGTGATCTTTCCTTCTGTTTCAGGGTACGCCAGGCTTGTGGTGCTGAAACATACAAACATCAGCGCTGCAGCAAACACTGTGGTTAGCATTTTCACAACATTCTTTTTCATTTTTTCTCCTATCTGCAGGTTCCTTGTTTCCTGTATACCCTTATGTATACGCTTATAAATCCTGCTTCTTTTCATTCTTTTGAATACTACTGTTTTCAATCAACCGATGAACCGTTCTCACATATCAACATAAGCTCTCAAATATCGTGCTTGTTGAATTGCTTATGCTATATCACGCTTCATCAATCGCTTTACCGATATCGGTACGCATATATTTGTTATCAAAGTCTACCCATTTTGTTGCTTCGTATGCCTTTGCTCTTGCTTCTTTCAGGGTATCTCCTTTTGCGGTAACGCCCAGCACGCGTCCACCACTGGTGACAATGTTGCCGTCCTGGAATTTCGTGCCCGCATGGAAGCAGAAATAGTCCTCTTTTCCCTCAAAGTTTTCCAGGCCTTTGATGGGGAAGCCCTTTTCATATGCCAAAGGATATCCGTCGGATGCAAGTACTACGCAAACAGCAGCATTATCTTCAAACTGCAGATCAATCTGATCCAGTGTACCGTCGATACAAGCATTCACAACGTCAATGATATCGTTCTTCATACGAGGCAGCACAACCTGTGCCTCCGGATCGCCAAATCTGGCATTGTATTCCAATACTTTAGGGCCATTTGGCGTGAGCATCAATCCGAAGAAGATGACCCCTTTGAAAGGTCGTCCCTCTTTTGCCATGGCATCTACGGTAGCCTGGTAAATATGCTCTTTACAGAATTTGTCAACTTCTTCTGTGTAGAATGGGCTTGGTGAAAAGTTGCCCATACCCCCGGTGTTCAGTCCCTGGTCACCGTCTTTTGCACGTTTGTGATCCTGTGCAGAGGACATGATTTTAATGGTCTTGCCATCTACGAAGGAAAGTACGGAAACCTCACGGCCGGTAAGGAATTCTTCCACCACCATGGTATTGCCGGCTACGCCGAACTTCTTATCTTCCATAATACTCTTGACACCGTCAATGGCTTCCTCTTCGGTATTACAGATTAAAACACCCTTACCAAGTGCCAGGCCATCTGCTTTTAATACCACAGGATAATTGGAATTTTTCAGATATTCCAAAGCCTTCTCAGAGTCAGTAAAATTCTCGTAAGCAGCGGTGGGAATGTTATATTTTTTCATCAGGTCCTTGGAAAAAGCTTTGCTTCCTTCCAAAATAGCTGCATTTTTTCTCGGTCCAAATACACGAAGTCCTTCTGCCTCGAAAGCATCTACGATACCGCCCACCAGTGGATCATCCATACCTACAATGGTCAGATCGATTTCTTTTTCCTTGGCAAAACGGATCAGTGCATCAAATTCCATGGCACCGATGGGAACACATTCCGCAAGCTGCGCAATGCCCGCATTTCCGGGTGCACAATAGATTTTGTCTACTTTATCACTTTTTGCAACGCTTGTAGCAATTGCATGTTCTCTTCCGCCACTACCTACTATGAGAATATTCATTTTTATCTGCTCCAATCTATGCATGTTTTTTCATCTTATCTATTCAGCCCTGCATTTACATGATCGCGTCTTCAAAGTTTTCTGCAAATTGATTTTCATTTGCTCCGCGATTACTTCATCTTTTCCCGGGCAATCATATCTATGGCTTTCGGTAAAATAACCCATTCAGCCTGTTCCATAACACGTCGCTGCAGGATTTCAGGGGTGTCTCCCTCTTCTACAGAGACCGCTTTCTGTAAAATAATCGGCCCTGTATCGGTGCCTTCATCCACATAGTGAACCGTGGCTCCCGTTACCTTTACGCCACGCTCCAAAGCCTTTTCATGCACCTTTAGGCCATAATAGCCTGTGCCGCAAAAGGAAGGGATCAAAGAGGGATGAATATTGATGATCCTGCCTCTGTATTTTGCAATCATTTCTTCCGGGATCACTACCAGGAAACCGGCAAGCACAATCAGATCCGGCTTTGCCGCGTCCACTGCTTCCAGAAAGGCTTTGTGAAAGGCCTGTCTGTTCTCGTAATTTTTAGGAGACACACAAATGCCCTCAATGCCGGCTTCTTTTGCACGCTCCAGGGCATATGCCCCGGGATTGTTACTGATTACCCGAACAATTTCCGTATTCCCAATGGAGCCATCTGCCACACGGTCAATGATGGCCTGCAGATTGGTTCCTCCACCGGACACGCACACCAATACTCTTAGCATAAGGTTACTCCCTTTTCACCGGCTTCCACAGAACCAACCACAAATGCTTTTTCACCGGCACTTTCGATGGCTGCCATGGTCTTCTCTACATCTTCCGGTTTTACAGCAAGCACCATGCCAAGTCCCATGTTGTAGGTGTTGTACATCATCTGTTCTTCGATATCACCTGTCTTCTGCAACAATTTGAAAATAGCAGGAATTTCATAGCTGTCCTTTTTCACAACTGCGCGAGCCCCTTCCGGAAGCATACGAGGAATATTCTCGTAGAATCCACCGCCTGTAATGTGGCTGCAGCCGTTGATTGTAACACCTGCTTCTTTCACTGCACGAAGTGCTTTTACGTAAATTCTTGTTGGAGCGATCAGTGCTTCACCAAGTGTTGTTCCCAGTTCATCATAATATGTATTCAGGCTCTCTGTTGTCATCTCGAACACCTTGCGAACCAGGGAGAAACCATTGGAATGTACACCGGAGGAAGCAATACCAATCAGTACGTCACCGGCCTTAATGTTTTCGCCTGTGATCAGATCCTTCTGGTCAACTACACCCACTGCAAAGCCTGCCAGGTCGTATTCATCTTCAGGCATAAGTCCCGGATGCTCTGCCGTCTCACCACCGATCAGTGCAGCGTCAGACATTTTACAACCCTCCGCAACACCTTTAACGATAGTAGCAATCTTCTCAGGATAGTTCTTACCACATGCGATATAGTCTAAGAAAAATAAAGGCTCACCACCTGCACATGCGATATCGTTCACACACATGGCTACACAGTCGATACCGATGGTATCATGTTTGTCCATCAGGAAAGCAAGCTTCACCTTTGTTCCGCATCCGTCTGTACCGGAAACCAGTGTGGGATTCTCCATTTGTTTGATTTTTTCCAAAGAAAAAGCACCGGAGAAACCGCCAAGACCACCAAGCACCTCAGGTCTCATTGTTTCCTTTACATACTTCTTCATCAATTCCACTGACTCATATCCGGCTTCAATATCCACGCCGGCTGTCTTGTAATCCATTGCCATCTTTATCCTCTTTCTGCACTGTGTGCGGTTTATTCTACATATATGCAGTATTTAATAACGTTCCAAAATATCTGCTGTTTCGCCCGATGAATTAGTAATTTTTATATCCTACTTCCTGCAGTCTGGCGTCTTTCTTTTGAACACTTTCTTTCAGGCCCTGACTGTAATCTTTCAGTTTCTGCAATAATGCCGCATCCGAAGTGGCAAGTATTTTTGCTGCCAAAAGACCCGCATTGGCACCACCATTGATTGCAACTGTTGCCACAGGGATTCCGCTTGGCATCTGTACGATGGAGTACAGAGAATCTCTTCCGCCAAGAGAAGTGGTATGCATGGGAATACCGATCACCGGCATAGGAAAAATTGCTGCGCACATCCCCGGAAGGTGTGCGGCCATACCGGCTCCTGC
>CALZKI010000142.1 GCA_945787995.1 uncultured Lachnospiraceae bacterium
AGGCTTCCGAAAACGGAAAAGAAGTGGTTGTACTGGTGGAATTGCGAGCAAGGTTTGATGAAGAGAGCAATATCTCTTACTCAAAAGTTCTGGAAGAAGCAGGATGCCGGGTGATTTATGGATTAAATGGCTTTAAGGTACATTCCAAACTCTGTCTGATTTCCAGAAAGACAGGAGAGGGAATTTCCTATATTACGCAGATTGGTACGGGGAACTATAACGAGAAAACTTCAGCTATGTATACAGATCTTTCTTTGATTACAGCAAATCAGGAAATTGGCAAAGAAGCGGCTGATGTATTTGCATCCCTGCTGAAGGGTGAAGTGGTAGAGCAATCAAGACTGCTTCTGGTAGCTCCAAAGTGCCTGCAAAATAAAGTGCTTGAAATGATAGATGAGGAAATTTCCCATGCAAAGCAGGGAGAAGAGGGCTATATCGGTATCAAAATCAACTCGCTGACGGATAAGGCAATCATTGATAAGTTGATTGAAGCTTCTCAGGCAGGTGTCAAGATAGAAATGATTGTCAGAGGAATCTGCTGTCTGATTCCGGGGGTAAAGGGTTATACAGATCATATTCAGGTAGTCAGCATAGTGGGGCGATTTCTGGAACATTCGAGAATCTATCGCTTTGGAACAAAAGACAGAGAAAAAGTATATATTGCTTCGGCGGATTTCATGACAAGAAATACTGTACGGAGAGTGGAAGTGGCTGCACCGATTCTTGATCCGGATCTAAAGATTTATCTGGACTGGATGTTTACAACCATGATGAATGATAATGAAAAGGGTAAGCAGTTAACCAGTCGAGGGACGTATGAAGTGCGTGACGCTAACCGGGCAAAACTCAATTCTCAGGAAGTATTTTACGCTATGGCGTATAGTAATGCAGAGAAGAGGGTAAACGAAATTACACCATAGGAGGAACCAAATTGAATTACAAAGAGATTTTGAAAAACGAAGAAGTAAAGGCCCTGATGAAAAAGGGAAATGATAATTTAGGGGTGATGGGATATACAGACCATTCTGAGAAGCATTGCGCCATTGTGGCAAAAAGGGCGGGAGAAATCCTGCAGGAATTCGGATGTTCGGAGCATGAAATAGAGTTGGCTCAAATCGCCGGAGTCCTGCATGATATCGGAAATGCAATCAATCGAAAGAACCATGCGGAATATGGTGGTCTTTTAGCCTACTCTGTTTTGGAAAAAATGGAGGTGCCTTTGGAAGATCGGGTTATCATTGCCTCAGCTATCGGCAATCATGATGAGTCTACCGGGGGCGCAGTGGATGTGGTTTCGGCTGCGCTCATTCTGGCTGATAAGACAGATGTACGCAGAAACCGCGTGCGGAATAAAGATAAGTCTACCTTTGATAAACATGACCGTGTGAATTATGCGGTTACCAGGGCGACCGTCAAAATAAATCCGGAAAAGAAACAGATATCCCTGAATCTTCAGATTGATGAAAAGATATGTACCATGTATGAATATTTTGAAATTTTCCTTGGCAGAATGCTGATGTGCAGACAGGCGGCAGAGACATTGGGAGCCCGCTTCAAGCTGACGGCAAACGGAAGTAAGGTGCTGTAAAGAAGTTTTTTTGTCATTAACGTAAAAGAAACTCCGGTGCATTTCACTGTCCGGAACTCCGAAGTAATATGGAACAAACAATGATAATAGATTACAAAAAATGGAAAATTTTTCAAATAACCTATTGACACGGTAGGTGAATAGGTATAATATGGCAACAACAGCTAAAGAAACGATGAACCAAATCAGAAGAAAAGATTTGGTGAACGGAATCTGAATCGTTGTGAAAATTTAGAAGGTAAGGAGAAAGTACAATGAGTAATGAGAAGCATGGATATAATCAGTCTTCGATAATGTGTTGTTGCCGAATGTGGATCTCCCGGGCAGTAATTGTGACTGGGTGCACAGGCGGTGTGCTTTGTTGTACCTGAATCTTTATAGATAAAGAATGTCACATGCCCGGGAGTAAATTGCTTCGGGCTTTTTCTATGTATCATAGGAAATTCCTTTCCTATGATACATAAACGCTCCGCTAAGGATGCACACTCGCGCGTAATGAAAATGTTGCTTACGCAACCACGCTCGGTGTGAGCATATTGCAAGCGATATGCTTTTCGCTATAAAAATTTATGGCACTAAAGTGAAAAAGCCAAATGAATGAGATGAAAGAGAGAGGAAAACGTTATGTCAGAAATAAAAAAGAGTGCAATTGAATTAGTTGGTGAAACCCCTATCGTTGAAATAAGTAGATATGCTGAGGCTGCAGGCGTAACAGGAGCCACCATTTTGGCAAAGCTGGAGTACCTGAATCCTGCCGGTTCTGTAAAGGATCGAGTTGCATTGTCCATGATCCGGGATGCAGAAGAGAAAGGCATATTAAAACCCGGTGCCACCATTATTGAACCAACCAGTGGTAACACAGGAATCGGTCTTGCTTTTGTGGCAGCAGCCAAGGGATACCGGGCAATTCTTACATTGCCTGATACCATGAGTGTAGAGAGAAGAACTCTATTAAAAGCATATGGCGCCGAACTGGTGTTGACAGAAGGTGCAAAGGGGATGAAGGGAGCCATTGCAAAAGCAGAAGAATTGGCACAGGAAATTGAAGGCGCCGTTATTTTAGGACAGTTTGTGAATCCTGCTAATCCTGCGGTACATAAGGGAACAACGGGACCGGAAATCTATAGACAGACAGATGGAAAGGTTGATATTTTTGTAGCCGGTGTTGGTACAGGCGGAACAGTAACCGGTGTAGGCGAATATTTGAAATCACAGAACCCTGATATCAAAGTTGTGGCTGTAGAGCCTGCATCCAGCCCTGTTTTATCTACCGGTACACCGGGAGCACATAAAATTCAGGGTATCGGAGCCGGCTTTGTACCTGAAATTCTGAATACATCTATCTATGATGAGATTATTACAATAGAAAATGAGGATGCTTTTGCAGAAGGCAAGAGATTTGCAGTGTCCGAGGGAATTCTGGTAGGTATTTCCTCCGGCGCGGCACTGAAGGCAGCGTCTATTCTGGCCGCAAGACCGGAAAATGCAGGCAAAAATATTGTTGCCTTGTTACCGGATTCCGGCGACAGATATTTATCTACACCATTATTTGCATAGACGACAAAACACACCAGTGCCGTGTGGCAGAAGAAACGCCCTCGCGGCAAGAGAGAAAGAGAGGATATTCATATGGCTAATTATAAATTTGAGACATTACAGTTACACGTAGGACAGGAAAATCCGGATCCGGCATCTGACGCAAGAGCAGTGCCGATTTACGCAACCACAAGTTATGTATTTCACAACAGTCAGCATGCGGCAGACAGATTTGGACTTGCGGATGCAGGAAATATCTATGGTAGATTAACCAACAGTACACAGGGTGTATTTGAAGACCGTATCGCTGCTCTGGAAGGTGGTGTGGCAGGTCTTGCAGTAGCATCCGGTGCAGCAGCTATTACATATGCCATTCAGGCACTTGCGAAAGCAGGTGAGCACATTGTTGCCCAGAAGACAATTTACGGTGGAACAAGCAACCTTTTGGCACATACATTACCTTTGTACGGTATTGAAGCTACCTTTGTAGATGCACATGATCTGGAAGCTGTGGAAGCAGCGATTCAGGATAATACAAAAGCAGTCTATATTGAAACATTGGGAAATCCCAATAGTGATATTCCGGATATTGATGCCATTGCTGAAGTGGCTCATAAGCATGGATTACCACTGGTGATTGACAATACTTTTGGAACACCATATCTGATTCGTCCTATTGAGCACGGTGCAGATATAGTTCTCCATTCTGCCACAAAGTTCATCGGAGGTCACGGCACAACACTTGGCGGTGTGATCGTAGATGGTGGAACCTTTGACTGGGCAGCAAGCGGTAAGTATCCATGGATTTCTGAACCAAACCCCAGCTACCATGGGGTAAAATTTACAGAGGCAGCCGGAAAAGCAGCTTTTGCTACCTATATCAGAGCAATTCTGCTGCGTGATACAGGTGCTACCATTTCTCCTTTTGCAGCATTCCTGCTGTTGCAGGGTACAGAAACCTTGAGCCTGCGTTTGGAGAGACATGCTGAGAATACGAAAAAGGTTGTGGAATATCTGAAGAATCATCCATTGGTGGAAAAGGTAAATCATCCAAGCCTTCCGGATCATCCGGACCATGAACTGTTTGAGAAATACTTCCCCAATGGTGGTGGCTCTATCTTTACCTTCCAGATCAAAGGCGGAAGGGAAGAAGCCTTTAAGTTTATTGATAACCTGAAGATTTTCTCATTGCTTGCCAATGTTGCGGACGTAAAGAGCCTTGTGATTCATCCGGCTTCCACAACACACAGCCAGTTGACAGAAGATGAATTAAAGGATGTGGGAATTTATCAGAATACCATTCGTCTGTCCATCGGTACAGAACATATTGATGATATTATTGCAGATCTGGAAAATGGATTTGCAGCATTGAAATAGCGGGGATGGATCATTTTTTCGACCGTCACCCTGGCAATGCTATTTGAATGGCAGAGATGCTCATTTGCAGACTAATATAGATAAGTGCCTGTTATTGCACATAAGAAAGGATCTGTCTCATTTGCAGGACACCTTCTTATGTGCATTTTTTACGTTGCCGTTTGTGACAAAGGGCGATGGCCGTGGCAAAGGGCGATGACCGTGGCAAAAGGCGATGACCGAGACAAAAGAAGCGTCCCCAAAGCGTAAGCAGACTTATGATTGCGCCTGCTATTAA
>CALZKI010000143.1 GCA_945787995.1 uncultured Lachnospiraceae bacterium
TTAACTGCTCCTTTGTCAATTTGAAAAAGGGTACCTTCCATACCGCATAAATCAGACAAAGAACTGCAGACAGAAACTGGGCAATGATGGTTGCAAGAGCCACGCCCATGACCCCCATACCCAGGAACAATACAAAGGCCAGGTCCAGAACAACATTTGTTACGCTAGCCACAATCAAAAAGTAAAGTGGCGTCCGGGAGTCTCCCAAAGCTCTCAATATAGCAGCAACGCCGTTATAGATTGCGATTCCCGCAATACCTATACAGGTTGTTCTCATGTATATTGTGGAGTCTGCCATAATATCCGCCGGTGTGCATAGCCATTTCAGAATGGTAGGGGTCATCATATACCCAACAAAGCTGACTACAACCGCAGCCGAAAGCAATACGTAGAAGGAATTGGCAATGGTGGCTGATACGCGCTCATATTCCTTCGCACCAAAATATTGGGAAACGATAATCCCGATACCGATGGCCAGACCGGAACTTAATGAGAAGAACAGAAAGTTCACGGAACCGCAGTTACCTACTGCGGCCAAAGCATTGGCTCCTACATAGTTTCCCACCACAATGGAATCCACCATATTATAGAATTGCTGAAATATATTACCGATGATCAATGGTATTGAAAATTTAAGCAGGTGCCAGAAAGGGCTGCCTGTTGTCATATCTGCGACTTTCGTCTGTTTCATCTTTTCATACTCCTCGGACTTGCCTGTTAGGTTTTTATGTAATGCCGGGATTGCCCGGCACAGGGCAAATCACTTTATTTATTCTCTTGTTCGGAGTATACGCATTATTTGTCCTCTATTCTACCTATCAATTGTTTATTTTCGCTCATTTTTTGTCATTTTTGTAAAAAGCGAGAAAATCTATTGACACCCTGAACGGCTTTGTGTATGTTCAACAGTAACAAGTACTTTTGCAGGAGAAAACAAATGAAAAACCGTGAAAATACGCAGAATCCCTACGAATCTGTGCCCTTTTTGATGGATATTAACATAATCTTTCGCGAAAATTATCCAATATCTTACGATATGCACTGGCACAAGCCGATTGAATTGATGTATTATCCCAAAACCGCAAAATCTGAACATCATCCGATCTTCTCCGTCAACGGGGAAACTTATGTGATGAACCCCGGTGATATCCTGTTTGTCTGGCCCGGTGAACTGCATGAAACAATAGATAATGCGGAACAACAGATCATAGGGTTACAGTTTTCACCCACGATCTTCACGGAGATGTCTGACTTTGCTTCCTACATGCATCTGTTCAGGGCCTATCACCTGATTGACGCGGAGACAAAAACGGATCTTGCCCAGTCTGTATCAGATCATATCCATGCCATTCTTCAGATATGGGAGGATCAGAAGCCCTTTACCAACACCAGAATGGTAATTGCTTTGTATGAAATGTTTATGGAATTGGGCTTGTATTTAGGGGATCACTTTGCATGCGAATTAGGTCAGAAGGGAATCGAGGCGAACAAAACCTTTGCCAAGATCACAGAGGCCTGCAGATATATTCAGGAGAACTGTGATCAAATGCTCACCCTGCAGTCGGTATCTGATTATGTGGGGTTCAGTACTTATTATTTTTCCAGGGTTTTCAAAAGCCTGACCTCCACCAGCTTTCTGGAGTACCTGACCATGCAGCGT
The DNA here is from genome assembly GCA_945787995.1 of uncultured Lachnospiraceae bacterium. Classification (GTDB taxonomy): domain Bacteria; phylum Bacillota; class Clostridia; order Lachnospirales; family Lachnospiraceae; genus Acetatifactor. Next base: position 1,661 of record CALZKI010000143.1, read on the forward strand.
ATCAAAAAGGCGCAGACGCTGCTTGCCGACTCAAGCCTGTCCATTACAGATATCGCTTACCAGTCCGGGTACACCAGCATCTCTACCTTTAACAGAGTATTCAGAAAAAGCCGTGGTTGTTCCCCCACAGAATATCGGAAATACTACACCTAACCGGAAGCCAACAGTCACATTCCGATAAAACGCATCATTCACATAATATAGAAAAAGTCCTTTGTGCATGCAAGTTTGCAAGCATAAAGGACTTTTTCTATACATGTCTATTCACACTATTTATAGGGAGAAGTTCTTACCGTTTCATCATAAATCATGGCACCAACAGACTGGCACATGCCATATCATTGGCCAGATCATAAAACCTGCCCGTGGTCAGTTCCACCACCTTTGGTCTTGTGGGATGCCCCTCCACGTTCTCTACCACGCGGACTGCTTCACCGTTACTCAGTCGCAGAACAGTCCCTACCGGATAGAGGATCACACTTCTCAAAAAGGCTCTGATCACATTGTTGTCCAGATCTCTGCTCATTGCCATGATCATTTCCACTGCATCCCGTGGTGAAAAGGCACTTTTATAGGGTCTCTCCGTCACAAGAGCATCATACACATCTGCAACGCTTAAGATTCTGCCGATCAGGCCGATCTTGCTGCCACCTACTCCCATGGGATATCCGTTGCCGCCCATTTTTTCGTGGTGCTGCAGCACACCCATTTTTATATTTTGGGACAGCCCGGGTTTATCCATTATCATTTCATAACCGTATAAGGAATGCTTTTTCATCACTGCAAATTCTTCATCGGTAAGCCTGCCCGGTTTATTCAGGATTTCATTCGGAATCTTGGATTTTCCCAGATCATGGAGCAGCCCTGCCACACCGATCTCCCGGATATTTTCCCTAGGCAGATTCATGGTCTTCCCAATGACCATGGCAATGGATCCCACATCCACGCTATGCTTGAAAGTATACTCATCACAGACTTTCAAGGCATTCACATCTACTGCCACCGCGTCATTCTCCACCATGGCAGTCATCAGATCATCGGCTACCGCATTGGTTGCCTCCAAGAAGCCTTCCGAATCCGGGTTATTAAACAAAAACTGGATTCCCTCTGCCACCTGCTTCTTGACGTTCTCCCGCAGAATCAGGGCAGGTCTGTCCTCTACAGACAGCTTGCGCACCATCTGTTGTGCGTTAGGGGAAATCTGTATGTCCTCTTCCTGCATAAGCAGATCATCCGACTCCGCTATATAGACGCCGCTGATTCTCAGATTACGCATTTCCGCAATGTGAAATTCTTCCAGCCCGGAGCCACGGGTAATCAGAATACGCCCTGTGGAATCCACAATGGACTGGTCAATACACATTCCTTTTTTCAATTCACTTAACTCAACAAACCGCCTTTTACTCATATCTGTTCCATTCTTTAAGCGCCATTCCCTTACACCTTCGGTCTGATTGACAGGAATGATCCGCCGAAGGCTTTTATCCTTGCCTGCATCAATACACGGCTGCCAACAGCTGTATCAATGCTGAGTTCCAATATATGGTAATTTCATTTGTGGAATAACTTCCCGTCATATCCAGGAAGGATTTTGCAGGTGGTGTGTTTTTGTCAAACATGTTTTTACACAGATCATCTGCCATCCAGATACATGGCCCGCCGGATAACATCCCCGGCATGGGAATGCCCAGGAAACCGGAAGGGCGATGATGGGGTCTCATAACCGGTTCTGTTCCGCATCCGGTCACATAACATACTCCCATAGGATTTCTGCCCAGCAAATAGTGCAACTGGTCAGCGGCAGCATGCAAATACTTTTTATCGTCCGTTAATACATAGGCGTCATACAAATGCAGACCGTTGCAAGCCGTGTATAAATTGCTGCCCCAGATATATTCATCCGGCAAAAGAGCATTCCCATACCCATCTGCCATGGCAGCTTCCAGTTTTCTATCAGCCAGTGCAATCATGGACTTTTTGATCTGCTTTTTCAATTCCTGATCCACAGGATATGTGCAGGTAACATATGCCAGGTTACCATAGGAGCCCATATCCTCCCATCCGTAACCATGATAGATCTTCCGTCTTGCTATTTCCTCAAAATCTTCTCTGTAAGAGGGATCTCCAAAGGCCTTGTACATGGCAGCTGCGGCAAAGTACAACTCATCCTCAGTAATTGCATCACCGTACTCCCCAGTGGTGATCTCCGGCGGATTCTTAAAGCCGGACATACCTTTCATCTGACGCAAGGCCTCATAAGCTTTCCGGGATACCTTCGCCAGTTCCTCCGCATATAATGGATCGAATTCCTCAAAATAGGGAATGGCCATTGCTGTTACACCGGCGAAGTCTGCCGTAGCGGTCACAGAAACCGGGCTTAAAACCATCTCCTCCGTTTCCTCTTCCGGCATCACAAAATCACAGAAATGATAGCAGGTTGCTTTGTGGTATAAAGCACCATCCTCTCTCTGCATTTTCATCATCCAGTCCAGTTCATACTTACATTCTGCAAGATATTCCGGCATAACCTTCTGGGCGGAATCCGGATTGGTATATTGTCTTACCAGTCCTCTGTTATTCGTATATGCAAGTAAAAGCTGTGCCACAGCCATGGCTCCCGGTGCCACATACCTGCCGTAATCACCGGCATCATGCCAGCCCCCCGATACATCCTTCTTCTCTCCGGAGCCATATACCGTTCCAAGGCCGGTATGACATGCGGGATGAGAAAAGACTCCTGCTGCTCCTTTTAATTCCATACCGCATCTGGACAGATAAAAGTAATACATACTCTTCTGCAGCAACCCATCATAGGCATCCAAACCGATTCGAAAATGGTCGGATTCTCCCGCAGCATCTGCCGAAATATAGTATACCCCGGGGTCTGACACCTCTGTAAAATCTCCCACATAGTTTACTTCCCCGGCGCTTTTGCTTTCTATTCTCTTCTCTGCTACTCCTTCAAAGACTGCTTTCCCTGTACTGTTGCAAACCGCAAAATGCACCGGTTGTTCCGATACAAAGGTAACTCTTTTTTTCATATATGGCA
>CALZKI010000144.1 GCA_945787995.1 uncultured Lachnospiraceae bacterium
CTCCTTCCCTGACCAGCATTCCAAGAAGCTGCTTCGGGGTCATCCCGATACTCTCCATAACCGAAAGCTCCGTCATCCGGCTCTGCACATTTACTACAAAGGTGTTCATGTAGTTCATGATTCCGATAAAAGCCAGAATCAACACAATCCCGATTCCCACTTGTGGCATATTGCCCTGTGCTTTTTCAATCTCATCCGCATCTTCGATTTTGGATTCCCAGGAAAAGTCTTTTGCATTGTCATTTTCTTCTAATGACGCCAGGATTTCCTGCTCTGTATCTCTATCATATTCTTTGTGATATTTTATGCTGGTCTTAAGTGTAATTGGATTATTGGCAAATGTTTTCACCACCTGATCACTGGCTATAATCGTCGGTGGGTATCCAAGGAGTGCCGTATAATAATTCTCGTCCGTAACTCCTTCTATGGTAAAGGTTTTTGTCGTTTGTTGATCTTCATACAAAGCACATGTCACATTTTTTCCTATGATATCAGCATCTGCGAGATCCAAACCATTTCGATAAACAATACATGCTTTTCCCGAAAGGAAGTCCTCTTTCTTTATCGGATGCGCAAGACTGTTATTTAAATAATCAAATTCCTGTTCATCAATTCCAATCAGAGAGGATCCAAAATTCTCAGGATGATTCTGATACTCGTCCTTTTCCTTACTATATGGAATGCTCATCCACTTTGCATAAAATTCTTTCATCCACATCTCAGCAAAATCCGGTTCCCATGGAACTGTAATCTCGGCAAATATCATAGAATGTACTTCAGAGACTCCAGCATTTTCTTTGATCGACTTCACGAAAGATTCATCCAGAACGTCTCTTCTGTCTTCTGATTTTTCTTTGCATGCCGTATCATTTTTAATGACCATATCCGTATCCATATAATTTGACACTATGGTTCTTGCTGCCTGACTGTCCAGCATGGTCACAATACAAAGGTACACAGACAGACTGGCTGCCAAAGACAACAGTACCACCGCAGTTCTTTTCTTATCCTTTGTAAACTGCTCCATAGAAAGTCTTGCTATTACTTTCCCCTTTCCTGCTTTTCTTTCTTTTACGGTTTTGTGGGTCGGACGATAACCAAGCGCTTCTATTGGAGAGATATCTGCTGCCATTTTTGCCGGTTTTTGGCTGGCCAGAAAGATGGTAACTCCAACCAGTAAGATGGTTGCCAGCAGAACTGCCGGATGAAAACGAATCATATCTGCTCCAACATAACCACTTTTGATTCCAAGTGATTTAACTACAACAGGAATCAGGAAAAAGGATACCAGCCCACCTGCCAGGCATCCAAGTACTGTCCCTGCAGATCCTATCAGAAGCATCTGTTCTTTCATCATCCTTTTTATCTGCTTTTCGGTCATTCCGACCGTCTGAAGCAGACCATAATAACGAACTTTTCCAGCTACGGAAAGATACATAATATTATAAATAAGCAGATACGCACACAAACAGGTAACTGCAATCAAGCCAATAAGGCCTGCCAATATCTGAACCGATGCGCCAAGATCTTCCATGAAGAAAAGATTCTGCTGCTTTCCAAGGTTCATACTTTCGATAAAAGCATTCTGCTCTGTTTTTGTCATTATTTTTTGCTTAAAATCCATAAAGTAACGACCGGAAGCTGCCTGAGAAAGCTTCCATCCCGATTGATCATAGAATTCTTTCGAGACATAAAACTGTTTCTTGGGTCCATATCCGTCCCAGATTCCACAGATTCGAAAAGTCCCTGTAAAGATTCCCTCATGTGTTCCATAAGACATAGCAAGGGTATCGCCGACATCAAGATTTTCGTAACCACATTCTTTTAAAGCAGATTTTGTTACCATTATCTCATCCAAAGCTGTCGGATAGCTTCCTTCCAGCTTTTCTCTGACCGGCTCCATCATCTGTGTCCAATATCCATCATCTGCCCAGATCAGTCCCACATTAGGTGTGGAATCCTGATCTGTTTTTTCTACCCATCCACAGACTCCCACCGTACCTGTCAGAACGATATCCGGGTTGTTCTCACACATTTGCTTCTGTTCATCCGTCACTCCATACATAATTGCATCAAATTCAGCTCCTGACATACGGATGTTCTGAATTTTCTGAAGTCTAAAATAAGAATCTCCAACTGTGAATATTGTGAATACCAAAAAGGAAGAAAGAAGAACCGCAAGGAACAAAGTAATGGTCTTTCTCCTGTTTACTTTTAAAGCATTCCGTGCCATCCTCTTGATCACTTTCTGATTCGGATTCTTAAGCATAGGAATCACTTCCCTTCCTGGTATCTCCTACAATCTTTCCGTCCTCAATATGTACGATACGATCTGCAAGCTGTGCAATGTCTCTGTCATGCGTGATCAGGATCAAGGTCTGGCTGAACTGTCTTGCTGCCATTTTCAAAAGTCCAAGTACATCATGGCTGGTAACCGAATCCAGATTTCCCGTCGGTTCATCAGCCAGAATAATGGCGGGCTTCGCCGCAAGCGCCCTGGCAATCGCAGCCCTCTGCTGCTGTCCACCAGATAATGTTCCAGGAAGAGCTTCCCTCTTCTCTGACAACCCTAACAGTTCGAGTATCCCATCCACATACTCCACATCAACCTTTCTCCCATCCAGTTCCACCGGAAGAATAACATTCTCATATACATTAAGATCCGGGACAAGATTATAATTTTGAAAAATAAACCCGATCTTTCTTCTGCGGAATATGGCAAGCTGTTCTTTTTTCAGCCCCAGAAGGCACTTACCCTCTACCAACACTTCCCCTTCTGTTGGCACATCCAGTCCACCCAGCATATGCAAAAGTGTACTTTTCCCGGATCCGCTTTTTCCGATAATCGCAACGAATTCCTGATCTTTCACACGAAAATCTACGCCATCCAATGCCTTTACCGTATTTTCACCCATTTGATAGTATTTTTTTAAGCTTCTTGTCTCTACAATGTATTCTTTCATTGGTTTGCCTCCTTCTTTTGATATTCTATAGAATATCTCCTAAAAATCACAAACCTGTCTCAATTTTCAATTATCACAAGATTGTGACAATCCCCGATCGGTTATGTTACGATTCATTCACTGGAAAATACAGGCGAAAACACGCTCCTTTTCCCATTTCAGACTGTACTTCTATGTAGCCCTTCTGAAGCTCCATGATTGTTCTTGCAAGATATAATCCGATCCCAACCCCTGGTTTATCATGAACCTCCGGCTCACGGTAAAATCTTGTAAAGATCTCTGCCTGCCTCTCCGGGGCAATCCCTTTTCCAGTATCGGAAATACTGATCTTAAAAAATAATTCCTGTCTTTCTGTCTGAATATGGATCTTTCCACCGGGTTCGGTATACTTGAGTGCATTATCCAGAATATTATAAATTGCTTCCTCCGTCCATTTGCTGTCATGACGGATCATCATATTTTCTTCGCAGTTCACATATAGATCAATCCCCTTCAACGCCGCCTCCGGAACCACATCGGCAACTGCGTGGCGAATTGTTTCGTATAGATTTTGGTCTTCCTTATGTATTTGCAGAATTCCCGTTTCAAGCCTTGACATTTTTACCATGCTCTGCATTAAAAAATCAATTTTTTCCATCTGTCCTTTGATTTTTCCCAAAAACTCCTGACCGTTTTGCGAAAACTCCTCGTCCTCAAGGAGTTCCAGGTATAGTTTTATATTGGCAATGGGCGTCCTTGTCTGATGGGATATATCAGAAATCAATCCCTTTACTCTTTCTTTCTCACGAAAACCGTCTTCTTCTTTTTTCCGAAATACGTGCCCGGCTTTCGCTAATTGTGTTCCTGTTCTTCCCCAGAGGCTATCCTCCAATTCTTCTTCCATATTCCATTCTTTTCCTGTTACGATAGCATCCAGAGCATCTTCCACCTTTTCAGCAAACAACTTCGCTTCTTTTTTTATCCGGTAGTTTTTCCATAACAATACCAGTACTGCTGCAAATAAAATTATCATCATGATACACATCAGCCAATCCATTGATATCCCATCCCATATACATTTGAAATATACCTGTGATTCTTATCTTCAATCTTTCCTCTCAGACGATTCACATTTACTGCCAGTGTGTGCTTGTCCACAAACTGTCCTCCACTGTCCCACAACCGCTCCAATAACAGATCATAAGTCAGAAGCTGTCCCCGGTTCATAAGAAATTGACGAAGCAGACGGCACTCTGTCGGTGTGACGGGGCATTCCTGACCTTTTACCGTTACTCGTGCATTATCCAAATCTATATATAAATACTCATCTGCAAAAATCAGACGATTGACCGAAGCAGTTCTTTTTAAAATGACTTCTATTTTTCTAAGTAAAATCTTCATTGAAAATGGTTTTGTAACGTAATCTTCTGCCCCGGATTCATATCCTGCCAGAGCATCCTCCTCCATATCCCTGGCTGTCAGGTAAATGACCGGAACTTCTCTTTGCTTTTTTACCCACTGGCAAAAAGAGAAGCCCTCGCCATCTGGAAGATTCACATCCAGAAGGACCATATCTATCTGATTCTCAATAAAAATCTGCTTTCCTTTCTCCATAAAAGTCACACCATAAACTCCATATCCTGACTTTTTCAAAGAATAACAGATCGCCTGATTCAAATCATAATCATCTTC
>CALZKI010000145.1 GCA_945787995.1 uncultured Lachnospiraceae bacterium
GCCACGGTCATCGCCCTTTGCCATCACAAGCATTAGCCCAATGCCACATCCAGTATCATCATTCCCACAAATCCAAGCATGAAGGAGATTGTAGTCAGGTTGGTATGTTCTCCTTCCGACATTTCAGGAATCAATTCTTCCACCACCACATATATCATGGCTCCTGCCGCAAAGCTCAGCAGAGCAGGCATGTAAGGAACGATTAAGGAAGCCAACAGGATGGTCACAAAACCCGCAATGGGTTCCACCACCCCGGAGAACATACCCTGCAGAAACGCCTTTCTCTTACTCATTCCATTGGCATGCAGAGGCATAGAAATAATCGCTCCTTCCGGGAAATTCTGGATAGCAATACCAATGGCCAGCGATAATGCTGCAGTAAACGACACAAGAGCGTTCCCCTGCATCCATCCTGCATACAACACACCTACTGCCATACCCTCCGGAATATTGTGTATCACCACAGCTAAAACGAGCATGGTTGATTTTTTTAGGTTGCTGGCAGGGCCTTCCACGGACTCATCCATGTGCATATGAGGTGTCATTGTATCAATCAAAAGCAAAAACACCATCCCCAGGCAGAACCCGATGGTGGCGGGAAACACGGCTATTTTTCCCATTAATTCTTTTCCCTGCTCCACAGCCGGAATCAACAGACTCCAGAAAGAAGCAGAAACCATAACCCCTGCGGCAAATCCGGTCAGCATTTTATTCAGTCTTTCATTCAATTGCTTGCGCATAAAAAATACCATCATGGAACCTAACGTAGTTCCAAAAAAGGGCACCATCAACCCTGCAAGTACTGCTGTATTCATCTCTATTCCTCCTAATGAATGATTTTATAAATTCTTTCTCTTATGTATCATTGTATGTTACTATCTGCCAAATGGCAATCGACGAAAAACAACGCGACTGCACCTTCCAGTCCCCTTGGAAGATTAGCGCGGGAAATCGCCTTCGCGAATTTCTCATCGTCTATTCGCCATAAGCTGTTCCGGAATTAGGATCAACTCTTCTCCACCACACAAATCGTTGCTGCTGCAACAAAGGTTGTCAGCATTTATACTATTATAGTATATTTTGCCTTATTGAGGGCGAAAAATGTTTTCCAACAATTGTATTGATTCTGAATATTGGAATGAATAAATACATCCATTTTCGTAAAAAAATAGAGGGACATCATATGCGGTGTTCCTCTACTATGTTACATATATTATATACTCTCGTGACGCATTAACTACCAGTCACTTCTTACCAACATTTTGAGCATGGACCTAATCCTGCTGCCTTAGCATCTGACTCAGAAATCTGCGTAGCCTTGGACGGATTCATAGATCCACAGTTGTTTTACAGGAACTTCACAGCAGTTCCGTACGCTACGATTTCTGCAGCTCCCTGCATCACTGCAGAAGAACCGAACGTAACACCGATAATGGCGTCTGCACCCATGGCCTCCGCTTCATCCACCATACGCTTTGTGGCAATCTGTCTTGCTTCTGTCAACATCTCTGTGTAGCCCACAATTTCACCTCCGACCAGGGTCTTCATACCTGCCATGAAATCTCTACCAATGTTTTTGGACTGTACCACAGTTCCTTTTACAAGACCTAATACTTCAAATTCTTTTCCCGGATAATTGTTAATACTTACGAGCTTCATCTACTTCTCCTCCATCAATCTCTTTCATTCTTTGTACAAGTGCGATGACAATGCCTGCAATCAGCAGCGCACCGATCACAATGAAATACAGAAGTATTCCGATTGGCATCGGCTCTGAAGAATTGAGTGACAGCAATACAATCATCAGAATAGATACCAGCAAAATCACGGCACTACCTGAGAAAATGGCTCCCCATCTTCTTTTATTCTTTACGTCTGTTTTCTCAACATCCACGAAACGCGCACCTCCTCGCTCCATTGTCTTGATTTCATCAAAATATTGTTCAGGCTTCAATTCTGAAAAAGAATCTGTTCCCTCAGAGAGCATTCTGCAGATTTCTTTTCTCATTTCAAGATCGTGCTGTTCCTGCGAAAGCACTTTTGCATGTTCTGCCATACAGCTATCAAAGGACAAAGAACCTTCTCGGATTAATCTGATATGTTCGATAGATACTCCCAGACGTCTTAGAAGTTTTATCTTCTGCAATTCTTCCACATCAGCAAGAGAATATTCCCGGTATCCGTTCTCCGGATTACGGCCGGGAGAAATGAGTCCCTGTTCCTCATAGAAACGAATATTCTTCTTTGTAATGCCAACCAGCTCTTCCACTTGATTGATTTTCATGTTTTCACCTTTCGCTGACCCCGGTGGAAGTCTTTCAGCCACCGAAATCTTTTTGATGTAAGCCCAACATAGACCTTCCACAAGGGGGAAAGTCAAGTGATATTTTGAAAATTATTACATTATTTTATAAGTAGTATTTCTGACAAGAAATCGAGTAGCCACGGGTAACAGGAAAAAAGCCATTTTCCCCGTCCCCATGGTTCTATTGCCGGGCAATTTTTGCTGCCAATTCTTCCAGATACATCCAGCGATCCATCTTTGCTTCCAGGGCCTCCGCAGTCTCTTCCTTTTGCTTGGTAATGTGGTTCAACTTACCATAATCTCTGGCATATTTCACCATTTCCGCATCCAGAAATTCCAGCTTTTCTTCCAGGGCTGCAATGTCAGCCTCAATGGTTTCGTATTCCCTTTGCTCCATATATGTGAATTTCAGTTTTTTATTGGCCTGGTTCTGTTTCTTCCATTCTTCCTTATTGGCTTTCTTCTCTTCTTCGGAGTTTCCGGCAGGTGCATTCATTTGGAAAAGTGGGTTCACATTACCTTCTGCTTCCAGCGTAAGTTCATAATCTGTATATCCGCCTTCGAACTGACGCAACGTTCCACCCGGCTGGAAGGCAAAAATTCTGGACACCACACGATCCAGGAAATAGCGGTCGTGAGATACTGCAATCACAATCCCCTGAAAATAATCCAGAAAATCTTCCAGTACGGTTAAGGTTGTTACATCCAGGTCGTTGGTAGGTTCATCCAACAGCAAAACGTTCGGTGCTTCCATCAGTACTCGTAATAAATTCAGACGACGCTTTTCTCCACCTGACAGATTTCCAAGTGGCGCATACTGGGCATCTCTTGGGAAAAGGAAACGCTCCAACATTTGAGATGCAGATACAGGCCCTTCTGTGGTCTGGATATACTCCGCACCATCCTTTACGTAGTCAATCACGCGCTGTTCCGGATTCATCTTTGCCTGTGCGTCTTCCATCATCTGGCTGTAATAGCCGATCTGTATGGTCTGTCCGACGGTGACGGTTCCTTCGTCGGGCAGAATTTTTCCTGCAATGATCTTCATCAGCGTGGTTTTCCCGCAGCCGTTGGGGCCGATAATGCCGATGCGGTCATCCTTCAAAAAAACGTATGTAAAGTCCTTGATGAATGTAATCCCCTCATACCCCTTGCAGATATTATTTAGTTCAATGGTGGTTCTTCCCATTCGCGTGGCAATAGACCCCAGTTCCACCTGTCCGTCTGTCTGTGGCCCGCGCTTATTTTTTAACTCTTCATAACGGTTCAATCGGAATTTCTGTTTGGTGGTTCTGGCTCTTGCACCACGCTGCACCCACTCCAGTTCTGTTCGAAGAAGGGAACGACGCTTTCTGTCGCTTGCCATCTCCATTTCTTCACGTTCTGCTTTCAATTTCAGAAATCCCGAATAGTTCTCATCGTAGGAATAGATTTTTCCCTTATCCACTTCCACAATACGATTGCAGACACAGTCCAGGAAATATCTGTCATGGGTAACCATCACTAAGGTTTTTCTGGATTTGATCAACATGCTCTCCAACCAGGTAGTCATCATCTGATCCAAGTGGTTGGTAGGCTCATCCAAAAGAAGCACATCCGCATCGGAAAGCAACAATTCCACAAGTGCCAGACGCTTCTGCTGCCCACCTGATAAAGAGCCTGCTTTTTGGTCAAAATCAAAAATACCCAGCCCTGTTAACATGGTTTTTGCTTTGGTAATCTTGTCTACTCTTTCCTCACCGGCAGCATCTCCCACAATGCAGTCAATCATGTTATCATCCGGATTATATACCGGATGCTGGGGTAAATACTTTACCACCAAATGATTGGCTAATATTCTTTGGCCTTCATCTGCCTCCTCCAATCCGGCTATTAATTTCAGTAATGTGGATTTTCCGGTACCGTTGATACCAACCACCCCAACTTTTTCGCCTTCTTGCAGGTAGAAATCCGCCTCATCGAATACTTTTCTGTGGGTAAATACCTTTGAAATCTTCTCAAGTGTGACTATGTTCATGGGTAAAACTCCTGTCGTGGATAAGGGTGGGACGCGAGGACGTTCCTTTCCCTACTGCTCATTCTTATATAATTCATAAAAATCAGTTTCCACATCATCCATACGTCTGGAAAACCACATTTTTGCATCATCCAGCGCTTTGTTGTACACAATAGGCGCCAATCTGTCCATAAACAGATCCAGCAACCCTTCCTGTAAGATGATTCCTATGTCTTCATCTCTTTCATCCAGAAAATAGGCGTGTATCTCTTCCTTCATTGCTTTCTTCTGATCGTCTGTCAATTCATAGGGAC
>CALZKI010000146.1 GCA_945787995.1 uncultured Lachnospiraceae bacterium
TTGGTGTCTGCCTTAAATATTGTTGTAATAAGATGTTATTCCTCTCCGTTATCAGCTTCGGCAGCAACTGCTGCAGAAACGGCAGATACAACTGCTACGATAACGGCAATAATGATTACTAATAATCCACCGGCTAAAAGGATAAACATATCTATATCACACCTTTCTCTATTTCAAATAATGAATTGTATTTGCACTCAACCAAGAAGATTATAGCACAGTTTTTCCGGCACGGTCAAATGTCTCGATATGACAGAGGGACACTCCTCGTGGCAAAGGGCGATGGCCGTGGCAAAAGAAGCGTCCCTGGAGTTCTACTTTACGGTGATGCTGCCTACGTCTACAGTGATGTTCAGTTCACCGGCACTGCCGTTTTGTTTGTAGGAGTGGTCTACACCATAGTGGTCAGAGTCCTGATCGCTGTTTTTAAGATTGATTTCGCCCACGTCTGTCTTCAGATCCATCTTGTAGTCGGATAAATCCTTTGTGGATTCATAATCCGCATCGCCGATATCGCTTTTGATGGTCACCTTTTCGAAGCTGCATGCTTCTGCTTCCACGTCACCGGTATCGCTGTCAACGGTAAGGGTTTTGCCTGTGATGTCATCAAGATTAACATCACCTACATTTACTTTGATATCCACCACATCGATGTTGATGCCTTCCACGTTGAGATCACCCACATTATGGGTTGCCGTGAGCGCCTTCAGATCAGTGCCGGCAGGAACGGTGATGGTCATTTCTGCTTTCGTGGAACCCTGGAACCAGCGGTTCTGGGTGCGTTGCTTTACAAGCAATGTTCCATTTTCCACAGATACTGTGGGTATCAGCTTTTCGTTGCAATCCAGAGACACTCCATAGCTGTCGCCAACCTGAATGGTTGCTTCCAGAACATTTGTGTCGATCTGGATTTCGGAAAATGCATCCAGAGACTGGCTGTTGGCTGTCATTGGACCTGCATCCAGGTCCTCTCCGGAGACAAATTCCAACCGGTGCTCTTTCAAATGCAGAACAGGAATATTCCAGTTGAAAATATTTAAGTGCATGAGACATCCCGTTATGATACATAAAACCGTTACAATCGTTAAGACTGTCAAATATACATTCTTTTTCATTACTATTTTTCACCCCATACTTTCTTGATCACGCCACTGATGATAGCTGCAACCGGCCAGATGATCCATGTTTTCCACCAGGAAAATGTAAGGAAACTCCAGATCAGATAAAGGCAGGTGATGGTGGGCCAGTAGAAGGCCATAATGGTTGCAACCGTTTCGTTGCTATATCTGTCTTCTTGCTGTCCGTTTACAAAGTTTGCACCCATTGTGCCGCGACGGTTCAGGTTCAGAAGAATATCGTATGCACCGTTTCTGTAGCTTGTGCAGATGAATAACAACACACCGGCACCTACCATAACAAATAACATGATGCCGCCGAAGGCTGTATCACGATGTGTCAGTTCATCGAAGATAGCAGCAGGAACTACACTGGTGATGCAGAGAATGACACCTACCGTAATGAATAAAGCGTGAATGCCGCGGTAATTTTCCTTCTGATCACTTACGTAATTTGTGGTTGCAAAGTCAAGGCTGCAATCGGTATTCTTTAAGAAATCCCATTTGCTGAGTGTGATACCTGAGAACACGAAGAGCCCAACCGCAACAGCAAGAGACAGGAACATAAAAGCGATGCCAAGAGCATCTGTTTTAAAGTGCAATGCATCTCCCAAAATAAAACAAACGAAGCAGTTGATGCACAGGAACACACCAAGTCCGATATACAGGCCGTAACGAATTCTGTTAGCAATAAAATTCTTTGCTTCGTCCATGGTTACCTTTCTGCTGTTCAGAACAGGTTCCTTTACAACCAAATCCTTGATGCCAAGGTCTTCAGCCAGTTCATCCAGGTTGCCGAACTCGGAAATTACGATACCCACTGCTTCATTGTCGGTTTTTCCATCATTGATTAATTCTGTGTATTTGTCTTCCATCATTTGTGCCAATTCCTTTTTTGCCTTCTGCACTTCATAGGTATTGGGCAATGTAGAAAACATGGTTTCTAAATAATTTTTGATTGTTTCCATATGTTTACTCCTCTTTTTCCCTCAAATTTGTAACAAGTTGAAAATTGTGAAAAACAGATGATCAGGCATCTGTCATTGTGCCCGGTAAGTCGGGCTTTTTGTGAATAAAGACTTCAACCACTTCTTTTGTCAACTGCCACTCATCACATTTTTCCCGGTAATAGGTGCGGCCTGTATCTGTGATTCGGTAGTAAGTACGCTTCTTGCCGATTTCTGACGCATCCTGGAAGGACTCTATGTAACCGTTCTTTTCCATTCTGGTGAATGCGGAATAAAGCGTTGTCTCCTTGATGATGTATTTCTCTCCGGACAGTGCTTTGATCTGTTTGGAGATCTCATAACCATAGGAGGGACCATTCAGAAGCAGATACAATATCATGGTGTCGTTGTAACCTCTGATGACATCGCTGCTGATATTTGTCATGTTCGCTCTCCTTTTTCAATATTTGCAATTGCTTTGTATACGACTCACAAGTGGTAATCATGGCAGGACATCCGGCAAAGAGCATGTAGTCAATGAATTGATGACCGGTATTGTGATTCTCGTACATAAAACTTTGCTACGTCTGTCATACTATGTCTGCCGTACTATGATTGTCGTACTACGTCTGACGTAGTATAAAATAACATCGGCGATGGGTACTGTCAACGCTTTTTTTGTAAATACTTATTAACAAACACATTTGGCTATTTTTTGAACACATTTTCAGATAATGGTGTTTGGTTATGTTGTTTAGAATAATTTAATAAGTTTGTTCTGATTGTTTTATTTCTGCATGGAAGAAAAGTGATATACTAATGGAGAAAGAGGGTGAAAAAGTGAAGCTTAAGACCAGGATTTACGTAACATTTATATCCATTGTATTGATTCCGCTCTTTTTGATTCCAATCGCATTTTATCTCATTGGAGCGTACATTCTGATTACCGGTAAAAAAATGGGAGCCGATATGCATGGTATGCTGCCGCCTATTGAACTGCTTGGCAAGGTGGAGGCGTTTGCTTCGGCCACATTTCTGGTGTACATGATCATTGCCATTGCAGCGATTCTGTTTTTCACCAGTTTTGCACTTACCAAATGGATTCAAAAGGGTGTGCTGGACCCCGTTACCAAGTTAAACAAGGGGTTACAGAAGGTTGCAGAAGGGAATTTCGAGTATCGCCTGGATCCAACGGAATATAGAGACAATGACGAGATGTCCATTATGCTTCGAAACTACGAGGACATGCGTCTGCGGTTAAAGGAATCGGCAGAGGAGAAATTAGAGCACGAAAAAGCGAACCGTGAGCTGATCAGTAATATTTCCCACGATCTGAAAACGCCGATCACTGCCATCAAGGGATACTGCGAGGGAATTCTTGACGGCGTGGCGGATACGCCCGAGAAGCAGGACAAATATATACGAACGATTTATGCCAAAGCCATGGATATGGATCGTCTGATCAATGAGCTGACCATATACTCGAAAATCGATAACAACCGTATACCGTACCATTTCATTCGCCTGAACGTTTCGGATTACTTTAATGATTGCGTGGAAGAGGTAGGGCTGGATCTGGAGGCCAAAAATATAGAACTGAATTATTCCAACCTGGTAGATCCCGCAACCCAGGTCATTGCGGATCCCGAACAGATGAAGCGGGTGATCAATAATATTATTGGAAATAGTGTAAAATATATTGACAAGCCTCATGGCATCATTGACATTCGAATTTTGGACGAAGTGGATTCCATCCGTATTGAGATAGAAGATAACGGAAAAGGTATCGCTGCAAAAGATTTGTCTATGATTTTCGACAGATTTTATCGTACAGATGCATCCCGAAATTCTGCTCAGGGCGGCAGTGGTATCGGACTTTCCATTGTGAAGAAAATTGTGGAAGACCACGGCGGCTATATCTGGGCCACCAGTAAAGAGACCGAAGGAACCTGCATGCATATCGTTCTGCGTAAGTATGCAGAGGCTGAGAAAGAGACAGTATAGAATAGAGACAGTTTAAAATAAGGACAGGATAGGATAAAGAAAGGAAATCGTTATGAATAAAATTTTGATCATCGAAGATGAAGAAGCAATCGCAGAGCTGGAGCGTGATTACCTCACAGTTTCCGACTTTGATGTAACCATAAAAACAACCGGAAATGAAGGTCTTGCAGAGGCACTCACCAACGATTACAATTTAATCATTCTGGATCTGATGCTTCCGGGAATCGACGGTTTTGAAGTATGTAAGACCATTCGTGAGAAAAAGAATATTCCGATTCTTATGGTGTCAGCCAAAAAGGAAGATATAGATAAAGTAAAAGGGCTTGGACTGGGTGCAGATGACTACATGACAAAGCCCTTCAGCCCTTCCGAGCTGGTTGCCAGGGTAAAAGCCCATGTGAGCAGATACCAGCGCCTCGTTGGCAGCAACACAAGTGCATACGGCGGAAATGAAATCGTGGAGATTCGTGGTCTGAAGATTGATAAGAC